>NZ_JAWDXO010000017.1 GCF_032477075.1 Fusobacterium sp.
TGTATATGGGAGCATATGCTAAGAAGTATGTTGGTAATCTGAAAGTAACAGCAGGAGTGGGATTCCAGTATGGAGATTATGATATAGACAGAATAGCAGTAAACAGGGTAGCTTCAAGCATAGGAGAATCTGTGATGAAATATTCAGATAACTATAATGATATGACATATGATATCTATCTAAATGGAAGATATTCCAACCCAATAGGAGATAATCTATTCCTAGAACCATATGGAACACTGTCATATACTTATATAGACCAAGATGGAGCAGATGAGGGAAACAAAACTCTGGCTATAGAAACAGATTCAAAATCATTTGATTATACAACAGCAAAAGTGGGAATAGACCTTAAAAAAGTAATACCACATGAAAAAGGAAAGAGTACACTGTCAGCAGGGGTAAGTTATACAAGAATACTAAGTGGAGCAGATGAGGAATATATCACAGGAAGATTTAAAGGTGGAAGTGACTTTGATATCTTAGTTGCTCACAAGAATGAACACAGCATAGGATTAAATGCAAAATATGCTCTTGAACTTGAAAGTGGAATGCTCTTTGATCTAAAGGGAACTTATGCAGTGGAAAGAGATTCACATAATGGAACAGGTAAAAACAAAACAAAAGGTGAATGGATAGTAGGAGCAGGGCTGGGATATAAGTTCTAAAATAAATAAAAATAATAAAACAGCAAACTCTCTTTATAAAAGGCAGATAAATTACTTTTTATAAAGAGAGTATTTTTTTATTAATAATAAAAATGTATTTTTGTAATAAGAGGTTCTTTATAGTATAATTTAATATGAAAATCTATAAATAAACTGGAGGCATAAAATTGAAAAAAATAATTTTGGGACTATTCATAGTTACAGGTCTTTTATTTGGAAAAGAATCAGACAGTGATATAAAAAGACTTACTGATCAAATGATGCTTGGAACTATCTGGATGCAGCAGTCAGGAGAATATAGAGCATTGGTATATCAGGCTTTTAATACAGCAAAGTTATCTTTTGACAATATGGAAGTAAAAGATGGAAAGATAAAAGCAGTGATAGCTGATTTAGATGAAACATTGGTGGATAATGGAAAAATGGCAGGGTGGCAGATAAAAAACGGAGTTACATATAATTCAGAGGCATGGCATAAATGGGCTCAGGCAAAGGAGGCAGAAGCAGTACCTGGAGCAGTTGAATTTTCAAAGTATATAAATGATAATGGGGGAAAGATGTTCTATATATCTAACCGCTCACACAAAGAATTTGATGCAATAAAAGAAAATTTAATAACTCTGGGGTTTCCTGAAGTTACAGAAGAAACACTTTTACTGGTAAAAGATAATTCTGATAAAAAAGGAAGAAGAGAACAGATAGAGAAAAATGGATATGAAATAGTAATGCTTCTTGGGGATAATTTAAATGATTTTGATTCTGAAGTCAGAAGAAAAGATAATACTGAAAGAAAAGAATATGTAGATAAAAATAGAGATAAATATGGAGTTGAGTATATAGTTTTTCCTAATCCTATGTATGGTGATTGGGAGGGGGGACTGTATAAAGATTATTGGAAAAAAAATCCAGAAGAGAAACTTCAATTGAGATATAAAAGTTTGAAAATATGGAATGGAGAATAATATGATACAAATAACAGGACAAGCAAAACTTATATTTGATTCACTGTATGATGGAATACTTATAGTAGATAAAGATGGAATAGTGAGATATATAAATCCTGCTTATACAAGAATTACGAAAGTGGAAGAAAAAGATATAATAGGAAAATATCTTTCTGAAGTACGTCCTGGAAGCAGGCTTACTAGTGTGGTGAAAAATGAAAAAATGGAATTGGGAGCTCATAGAAAGATGGGAGAGGTAGAGTATCTTGTAAATATGGTGCCCATTTATGAAAATGGAAAAGTCATAGGGGGAATATCTCTTCTTAATGAGTTGGTAGATATTTATAAACTTACAGAAAAACTTAATCTTTCTAAAATAATAATTCAAAATTTAAAAGAACATGTAAAAACATTAGGAAATGGAAAATATAGTTTTGATGATATTATAGCTGCAGATGAAAAAAGCATAGAGATAAAGGATTTTGCTAAGAGAATAGCTCTAGCTGACTCCAATGTGCTGATAACAGGAGAAAGCGGAACTGGAAAAGAACTTTATGCAAGTGCTATTCATAATTTCAGCCCAAGAAAGGATTTTCCATTTATTCCTGTAAATTGTGCCTCTTTTGAAAAAAATCTCATAGAAAGTGAGCTTTTTGGCTATGAAGAAGGGTCTTTTACTGGAGCAAAGAAAAATGGAAAAACTGGACTGTTTCAACTTGCACAGGGAGGAACTCTGTTTTTAGATGAAATAGGTGAACTTGAATATGGACTGCAGGGAAAACTTCTTAGAGTACTTCAGGAAAAAAGTATAAGAAAAATAGGTGGGTCAAAGGAAATACCAATAGATGTAAGACTGATTTGTGCTACTAATAAAAATCTGGAACAAATGATAGAAGAGAACACTTTCAGAAGAGACCTTTATTACAGAATAGCAATAATGCCTGTATCCATACTTCCATTGAGAGAAAAGAGAAATGATATAAAATCAATAGCTAAAAAATTTCTTTCAGATCTCTCTATGAAATACAAAAAAGAGGTAAAATTAAATGAGAGTGCATTAAAAGTTTTGAAAGAATATGACTGGCCAGGAAATATCAGAGAATTAAAAAATATCATTGAATTTACATTTAATATGGTTGAAGGAAATGAAATAAGAGCTGAACATCTTCCAATAACTATAAAAAATAATTTAAAAGAAAGTGAAGTTATTTTTCCCCTTAACGAGATAGTTAGAGAAGCTGAACAAAATTATCTAAAAAAGGCAATAGAAATATATGGAGATGATGTAGAAGGAAAGAAAAAAGCAGCTAAAGCATTGAAGATTTCTCTTGCTACCTTATACAATAAACTTGAAAAATAGAATATTTTCTAAAAAATTAGAAATTAAATCATATATTTTTCTAAAAAATTAGAAATTAATATTAAAGAATATTATGCATATAAAATTATTAATCTGAGTGAATAAAATTATTCACTCAGATTTTTATTTCTAAAAAATTAGAATTTTTTTCTTGGAAAATTTATTATAAATCTCCTAATCAGTTAAAAATGGAGAGAATAAAAAAATATTTATTATGGCATAAAAATTGCTTTATACTTCGGCAAAAGAAAATATAGAATTAATAAAACAAGGGAGGAAAATATGGTAGCGGCTTTAGGATTTATAACAATTATTGTTTTGTTGGCAGTAATAATGACAAAAAAAATGTCTCCATTAGTAGCACTTATATCAGTGCCAGTAATTACAGCACTTATAGGAGGGCATGGGTTAGACATTGGGAAATACATCAATGAAGGGGTAAAATCAATAGCTCCAACTGGAACTATGTTTATATTTGCAATTTTATTTTTTGGTATTCTTACAGATGCAGGAACTTTTCAGCCAATTATTGATAAAATTTTAAAAATTGTTGGTAAGGACCCGATAAAAATAGCAATAGGAACAGCAATATTAGCTATGATAGTTCATTTAGATGGGTCAGGAGCAGTAACATTTCTGGTAACAGTTCCAGCAATGCTTCCATTATATGAAGCATTGGGAATGAGAAAAACTACTTTAGCCACAATAGTGGCTTTAGGTGCAGGGGTAATGAATATTCTTCCATGGGGAGGACCTACTATCAGAGCAGCAACTTCTTTAAAAATACCTGTAACAGAACTTTTTAATCCTTTACTTATACCTGTTCTGGCAGGAATATTATTCGTTCTTTTTGTAGCTTTTAAACTTGGAAGAGATGAGAGAATAAGATTAGGAAATATAGAGAATGTAGAAATTGATACAAGTAATCTTGGAGAAAAGAAAGAAAGCAAAAACTTTATTGTAAATATTTTAACAATAATAGTGGCAATAGTAGTTCTTGTTTCTGGAAAATTATCACCAACAGTTGTATTTATGATTGCCTTCTGTATTTCAATAGTGATAAACTTCCCATCTGTAAAAGAGCAGAAAGAAAGAGTAGATGCCCATGCAAAAGCAGCTCTTATGATGGCAAGTATACTGTTTGCAGCAGGAGCATTCATTGGAATTATGCAGAAATCTGGAATGATAACAGAGATGTCTACTGTTATAGTAAAAACAATTCCACAATCATTAGGAAGCTATATGGCAGTCATTACAGGAGTAATCAGTATGCCTGCAAGTTTATTATTTGACCCAGATTCATTCTATTTTGGAGTAATGCCAGTTCTTGCAACTACAGCACAGGAATTTGGAAGTTCAGCAATAGCAGTTGGAAGAGCAGCTATATTAGGGCAAATGACAACTGGATTCCCAGTAAGTCCACTTACAGCTTCAACTTTCCTTTTAGTAGGATTGACAGGAGTAGAGCTTGGAGAACATCAAAAGAAAACAATTCCATATGCGTTTTTAACTACAATAGTAATGCTTGTAGTAGCAGTAATAACAGGTGCTTTATATAGATAATTAACTTCAGGAGGTTAAAATGAAAAAAATAAGAATTGGTTCAGGAGCAGGATATGCTGGAGACAGAATAGAACCAGCTGTAGATTTAATGCTCAATGGAAATATAGACTATATAGTTTTTGAATGTCTTGCAGAAAGAACAATAGCAATAGCTCAACAGGAAAAATTGAAAGATTCAAATAAGGGGTACAATGGTCTCCTTGAATATAGATTTGAAAAAATACTTCCTATATGTTCAGAGAAAAAAATAAAAGTAATAACTAATATGGGAGCAGCAAATCCTTTAAGTGCTATTAAAAAAATAAAATCAATGGCAGAATCTATGGGAATAAAAAATCTTAAATTAGCAGCTGTGCTTGGTGATGATATATCTGAACATCTTGGAAAATATCTTGATCGTGAAATACTGGAATTAGGAATGCCTTTAAAAAATCTGGAAGATAAGTTACTCTCTGCTAATGTGTATTTAGGTGCTGATGGAATAGTAGAAGCATTAAAAAATGGTGCAGATATAGTAGTGACTGGTCGTTGTGCTGACCCAGCAATATTTATGGCTCCATTAATTTATGAATTTGGTTGGGATATAAATGACTATAATTTAATTGGAAAAGGTATTATGATAGGGCATTTACTTGAGTGTGGAGCTCAGGTGTCAGGAGGTTATTTTGCTGTACCTGGATATAATGAAGTAAAAGATTTGTGGAATGTAGGTTTTCCAATAGCTGAAGTAAGTGAAAATGGAGAAGTAGTAATCACAAAAACTGAAACTACTGGGGGGCTTGTAACTACACATACTTGTAAGGAACAGCTTATATATGAAATACATGACCCAGCAAATTATTTAACACCTGATGGAGCAGCAGACTTTACAACTATTTCACTAAAAGAAATTGGAGAAAATAAAGTATTGTTAACTGGAGCAACAGGAAAAGAAAAACCAAAAACTTTAAAGGTAAGTATTGGATACAGAGACTGCTTTATAGGAGATGCTGAAATCAGCTATGGAGGTTCTACAGCATATGCAAAAGCAGCTCTTGCAGGGGAAGTTGTAAAGAAGAGATTGGAATATACAGGGGTAAAATTTGAAGAATTGAAAATAGATCTTTTAGGAGTAAATTCTCTTTATGGAGATACTATTGGGAGAAAGCTATGTGACCCATCTGCTTTGGGAGAAGTGAGGTTAAGAGTTGCAGGAAGAACAGTCAATAAAGGAGAAGCAACTAAAATAGTGAATGAGGTAGAAACTCTTTATACGAATGGACCATCTGGAGGAGGAGGAGTAACTAAGAGCGTAAGTGAAGTAGTTTCAATATGTTCTATATTTGTTCCTAGAGAAGATATTAAAGTTGAAGTTAAGTATGAGGAGGTTTAAAATGAAATTATTAGATATAGCTCATTCAAGAACAGGGGATAAGGGAAATATTTCAAATATATCTCTTATAGTTTATGATGAAAAGGATTATAAATTGATTTGTGAGAAAGTAACAGCTGAAAAAGTGAAAGAATATTTTAAAGATATAGTACATGGAGAAGTAGTTAGATATGAAATACCGAATCTAGGGGCTTTAAACTTTGTCATGGATGAAGCTTTAGGTGGGGGAGTAACAAGATCGTTAGCTTTAGATAAACATGGTAAAAGCCTATCTTCAGCATTGCTAGAGATGGAGATTTAAAAAAGCTATATAGAAACAATTTCGGGGGGAAAAAAGTGCAGATATGATTTCTGCACTTTTTTATTTTATTTTTCTTTCTCTGGTAGAAGCAATTCCCAGCTCTTCTCTATATTTAGCTATAGTTCTTCTGGCAATATTGCAACCTTTATTTTTGAAATATAAAGATATTTTTTCATCTGATAAGGGAGAGGATTTATTTTCAGATTTGATAAGTCTTTCTATGACTTTCTTTATTTCAAGACATTCTGAATTTAATATAAATAGAGATTTTATAGCAATCATACCTTGAGGTGTTTCTATAAACTTATCTCTAACAGTTCTGGAGATAGTAGATTCATGAAGATTCAATTCTCTGGCTATATCCTTCAAAGTTAAAGTGTGTAAAAAATCTTTTCCTTTAAAAAAGAAAGTTTTTTGTTTTATAGCAAGCTGATTTAGAACTCTTTCCAGAGTGATATATCTTTTTTCAATGCTTTTAATTAAATTTAGAGCGGTATACATATTATTTTTGTCAGATAATGAATTTGCAGATACATATGAGTTATTTATTTTTATTTTAGGAATAACTTCTTCATTTAATGTAACAACTAATTCTTCATCAATTATTTCTATTTTTGCTTCTGGAACTACATAATTTGTTTTGTTTCCTACAAAATATCCTCGAGCAGGAATAGGTTCTAAAGTCTTAATTATATAAAGATAATCTTCTATCTGTTCAATAGATATATTTAATTTATCACTTATAATGGAGTAATTTTTGTCTCCAAGTTCTTCCAAATAGTTATCTATAAGAGAAAAAAGCTTTTCATCAATAATATTTTTTCCTATAAGCTGTATTTTAAGATTTTCTTTTAAATTTTCACTGCCAATACCAACTGGCTCTAAAGAATAGATTATATCCATAGCTTCTTTCATTTGATTTGTAGAAGCTTTCAGAGCTTTTTTTACTTCTAATTTAGATATGGAAAGATATCCCCTGTCATCTAAATTGTTTATTACATATTCACATATAGATTTTATTTTTGATGAAATTTTTAAATATCCAAGCTGTTCTTCTAAGAAATCAATCAGAGTTTTTTCTTCTATAATAAAATCAAAAGGAGAAGGAGTTTCTTCATCAGAATTATATTTAGATGAGGGAGTAGAATATGTAACTTCCAACATTGGATTTTTTAATGCTTCTTTTTCAATAAAATCTTTTAAATTAGATGAAGACATTTGAAGTATGTTCATAGAAATCTTCATTTCCTGTGTCAAAGAAAGCTTCATTTCTTGTTTTAATTTTAATGTAAAATCCAAATTAAATCACCTCGTTTTTTTAGCCTTATATATATGATATCATATATTTGGAAAAATAAAAAATATATTTATTTCTAAACAAAAAGGACAGATTTGATATTCTAAATCTGTCCTTGCTTTATATTTTAAATATACTTTTATTTATTCTCTTCTTTTAAATCTTTTTCTTCTGGGTTTTCTTCTTCTATAACTTCTATTATCTCTTCCATCTCAACATTATCATCGAAAGAATTTTCAGTTCCAAAGAATCTTTTTGTAACATGGGACATAATATTAATGAGAACATAAGCATAAGTCACTATAAATAAACTTATAGGAAGTGTGATTACTACTAGAATAATAAAGACACCAGCAAATTTCTTTGGAATAAAAGGAAATGCTTTGTCTGGAGTTTTAAATTTCATAGTACTTACCATAAGTACAGCAGCAATTACTGTAATAGCCATAAGGGCATCTATATTAAATAAGTTGATTCCTAAATGTTTATTTATCATGTAACAGAAAAGGTAATAAGAACAAACCATAGAAGCAGCACTAGGAATAGGCATACCACTAAAATCACCTTTTTCACTTGAAGCAACTGTAATGATATTAAATTTTACAAGCCTCATGACTCCGCAAAGAGCATACAGGAATGAAACAGGAACAATAAATGGACTGGCTGCTATTTTTTGTGTTAATATAGAATAAACCAAAAGACTTGGAGCAAGACCAAAAGAAACTGCATCGCAGAAAGAATCAAATTCTTTACCAAATTCACTGAAAGCATCTAATTTTCTTGCAGTTTTTCCATCTAAACCATCACAAACCATAGCTAATATAATAAAAACAATAGCACGTATAAACTCACCTTTTATTGATGCTGTGATACTTAAATAACCTAAGAATAAACCAGCAGCAGTGATTGCATTAGGCGCTATATACTTTCTTTTTACCATTTTAATTTTCATCTCCTTAATGTTGAAAAATATTCATATAATTTTAACATAAAAAAAACAATTTTTCAATCTAATGTTGAATACAAGCATCTGAAGTAGTAAAATATAGAATATTTTATATCAAATAAAATTTTTTTTTAGGTATTCCCTTTCTGAATAAAATCGTATAAAATCATATAGTAGAGAGAAAAGAAAAAAGGAGAAAAATTTGGACAGAAAAAAATTTCAATCAGTATTTTATGATATAGATGAATTTTTAACAGGAGCTATATGTGATGATATAGAACTATGCGAAGAGATAGATTACCCTGTGTATACTAGGTATTTTTATCCTCCTAATTTTTGGAGCAGACTGGATAGTTTAAATATGGAAGTGAAATTTTCTTTTATAGGTATTAATAATAACTGTGAAAAGAGAATGGTAGGAATATATCCCAAGGACTTTGATACAGATATGTTAAATTTTCCAGTGAAATATTTTAAAATAGTCAATGGATCAAAATTTAAAGAACTGGAACACAAACACTACCTTGGAAGTATCATGTCTTTAGGATTAAAAAGAGAGATATTAGGAGATTTGATTGTAAAAGATGGTATATGTTATGGTATAATAAATGAAGAATTATTTACGTTTTTAAAGGAAAACCTTAACTTGATAGGTAAAATTCCTATAGAAGTTGAAGAAATAACTTCAGAGGATATTCCAGAAATAGAATTCAAGGAGTTGGTAGAAAGTGTAGCTTCTTTGAGGCTGGATGTGATAACAGCAGCTTTAGGGAACTTTTCCAGAAACAGTGCAATAGAGGTTTTAGAATCTGGAGATGTAGCTTTGAATTATAATGTTGATAAAGATAAGAGTAAACTGGTAAAAGAAAAAGACATTATTTCCATAAGGAGAAAGGGAAAATTTCTGGTTGACTCTGTTTTAGGTGAGAGTAAAAAAGGTAAAATAAGAGTATTAATAAAAAAATTCAGCTAAGGAGTTGAAAAATGAAAAAGGTAATTACATATTTAGCAGCAGGAATTATTATATTAATAGTTGGGATATATGCTGCCAGAAATATTATAGTAAAAAATATTTTAGAAAAGAAACTTACAGAACTGAACAAAGGTAAAGTGGATATAGGAAAAGTTGAATTTTCTCCATTCAGTAAGAGGATAATTGTAAGGAATATTGAAGCAACAAGTCAGAGAGACAGCATGAAAAACTTTATAACAATAGAAGAGTTTAATGCTGATTATGATATTTATATTTCAGATAAAAAAGTGTTGATAAGTGAAGCTCATATAATAAATGTGGATTTTCTTAAAGACAGAAAGACAGATGGAAATATTGGAATAAAAGAAAAAACCACTTTAGATGCATCTCAAGTGGTTATTCCAGATGATGAAGAAAAAAATAAAGAAATATTAGTGACAGAAATAGAGAATTCTTATCTAAATAGTATGAAATTGAATGACTTGAACCTTGAAAATATTCTTAAAAATGAATATGAAAGAAATAATAAACTTTTAGAAGAAAAAAGAAATTACTGGGAAACAAGAATAAAAGAAATTGAAAAAGGCAGTGAATTTAAAAGTATAAGAGAGGATTTGAAAAAAGTAACAAGTCTGAAAAATCCATTAGATATTTTTAAAATGGACAAAGAGGTAAAGAATATAATAGAATCTGCAAAGATATTAAATGACCAGTTAAAAGATGAAAAAGAACAGATAAGATTAGACTTGCAAGATATGAAAAATTCTCCTGAATTGAAATTTTCCGTTGGAAAAAGTGTAGAATATTTTGTACAAAATGGAGAAATAGCAATAAAAGACTTAGATTCTCTTGTAAATATATATCTTAATGAAGTTTATGAAAAGAAAATATATGAAATAGTGGTAAAATACAGAGAAGTTCTAAAAGAAGTTGAACTTAGAAAAAATGAGGATATAGAACAAAAAAATAAATGGGAAGTATATGTTGAAAAACTTGATCTTACATCAGAAATATATGGTTTTTCCTTAAATGGAGAATTAAATAATATTTCCAGCAGACTTTCAAGAAATAAGGACAATATAACATTCTTTTTAAATGGAGAGAAAAAAGACAGCCAAGGAAAAATGGATGGATATTTTAACATTGATACTTTAGAAGGATATGTAAATGTAGATATTTCAAAAGTCGATCTTGAAGAGCTGAAAGAGTTTAATGAATATGTACTTGGTGGCTCAGCAGGACTTTCACAAAAGACTGTTCTTTCAAAAAATGATATAGTTATAAAAGGTAAACTCAACATACATAATATGAACCTTAACGGACAGAAAATAACAGATTCTTTAAATATAAAAATACCATTGTTAAGAGATATGATAATTCCTCTTCTTAGTGATGTAAAAGATGGAGATATCAGCTATGACTATAATTCAAATACAAGAAGAGTTACTGTAAAAAGTAATCTTTCTGAAAAAATACTGAAAGTATTAAATGATAAAGATGGATACTGGAAAAAGAAAATAATTCAGGATCTGAAACAGAATAGTGAAAAAGAAATTGCTGAGTATGAAAAAATATTAAAAGCAAAAGAAGAAGAAATAAGAAAAAAATCAGAAGATGGATTGGAAATTCAAATAAATGAGCTTAGTAAAATTGAGGAACAAATAAATTTTTTAAAGTCAAAAAATAAAAAAGATATACTCAATGAATTGTTTAAAAGATTTTAAGGAATAAAATTGTTGACTGAATTATAAAAACTTGATATAATTAATCGTCGTGGAAATTGTCTGAAGAATCTCATGGCGTAATATTATCGAACCGTGTCAGGTCTGGAAGGAAGCAGCACTAAGGTATTTATTGCGGGTATGAGTTAAGACTTCTTTCAGTTTTCACGGCACTTAAAAAGCTTACATAGGAAGAAGCAGAGCTTCTTCCTTTTTTTATAAACTATTCAAATGGTAACCATAAATAAAAAATATCGGTTATTATAGAGGCATGATGACTTCTAATTGATAAGAGTAGATGTTTTATGGTATAATTAACTTTTAGAAGGAGTGGAGAAAATAAGATGAGCATATTAGAAAAGTTGAATGACAGACAGAGAAAAGCTGCTGAAAAAATAGAAGGAGCACTGCTTATACTTGCAGGAGCAGGTTCTGGAAAAACAAGAACAATAACTTACCGAATAGCACATATGATTCAGGAACTGGGAATATCCCCATATAAAATATTAGCTGTTACATTTACAAATAAAGCAGCTAAAGAGATGAAAGAAAGAGTTGAAGACCTTATAGGGGAAGATGGAAGAAGAACAATGGTTTCTACTTTTCACTCATTTGGAGTAAGACTCTTAAGAACATATGGAGATAGGCTTGGCTATGGAGCTAATTTTACTATCTATGATACTGATGACCAGAAAAGAGTAGTAAAAGGTATCATGAAAGAACTTGTAGTAAAAGATAAAAATCTTACAGAGGGAATAGTGGTATCTCTTATTTCAAAATTGAAAGAAGATGAGATATCTCCTGATGAATATGAAAAATCAGAAAATAAATATAATATGAATGCTGTAGTAGTGGCAGAAATATATAGAAGATATAATATAACTCTCAAAAATAATAATGGAATGGACTTTTCAGATATATTAATCAACACAGCAAAGCTGTTGGAGATACCTGATATTTTAAATAAAGTTCAGGATAAATTCAGATATATAATGGTTGATGAATATCAGGATACAAATAATATTCAATATAAGATAATTAATAAAATAGCCAGTAAATATGGAAATTTATGCGTAGTTGGGGATGAAAATCAGAGTATTTATGGCTTTAGAGGAGCAAATATCCAAAATATTCTAGATTTTGAAAAAGATTATCCAAATGCAGAAGTGGTAAAGCTTGAAGAAAATTATCGTTCAACTTCAGTGATACTTGATGCTGCCAATGCTGTAATAAGCAATAACTCAAGTGCAAGGGATAAAAAACTCTGGACTAAAAAAAATACTGGAGAGAAAATAACTCTTCTCCAATGTAATGATGGAAGACAGGAAGTAAATGTTATAATTGAAGAGATAATTAAAGGAAAAAATCAAGGTAAAAAATACAGGGATTTTACTATTCTTTATAGAATGAATGCTCAGTCAAGATTATTTGAAGAAGGATTTTTGAGATTTAATATTCCATATAAAATATTTGGTGGAATGCAGTTCTATCAGAGAGCAGAGATTAAGGATATAGTTGCTTATCTTGCTGTTATCAATAATACTAAAGACAGTCTTAATCTAAGCAGAATACTCAATGTACCTAAGAGAAAAATAGGAGATAAAAGTTTAGAAAAAATAAATGAATTTGCTTCTGCAAATGGACTTACTCTTTTTGAGGCATTGGGAAGAGCTAAGGAAATAGATACTCTTACAGCTAATATGAAATTAGTTTTGGAAGAATTTTATAAAATGATGATAGAGTTTGTTGAAATAAGTGAGTCTGAAGCTGTTTCAGAACTTTTTGTTAGAGTGATAAAAAATATAAAATATTTTGATTATTTAGAATCAAGCTATGAAGATAGTGAAAACAGAATAAACAATATAGAGGAATTAAGAAACTCTATTACAGAAATGGAAAAAATAATAGAAACCCTTACATTGAGGGAATATTTAGAAAATATCTCTCTGGTAAGTGCTACAGATAATCTTGAAGAAGAAAAAGATTATGTAAAGCTGATGACTATTCATAATTCAAAAGGACTTGAATTTCCCACAGTATTTCTAGTGGGAACAGAAGATGAAGTTTTTCCTGGTAAAAAAGCAGATTTTGAACCAAGAGAACTTGAAGAGGAAAGAAGACTATGTTATGTAGCAATAACAAGAGCAGAAGATAAATTGTATGTTTCTTATGCTGCAAGTCGATTTATGTATGGAGAGGAAAGTTTTAGGACAAAGTCGAGATTTATAAATGAACTTCCTGAAAATCTTCTTGAAAGTAATATAGAGTCTTATTTTAAAAGAGAAGCAATAAACCCAGTAAAAACTCCTGTAAAACATCAATTCAAAAAAATGATAACTATGGAAGATTTGAATAAGACATATAAAGAATATCCTTATTCTATTGGAGAAAAAGTAATGCATAGGAAATTTGGACTGGGAGTAGTGAAAGGAATAACAGATAAAAAAGTTGAAATAGACTTTGTAGATGGAAAAAGAGAAATTGCAATGGCAGTTGCTGATAAGTTTTTAACAAAAACTAGATAAGGAGGGAAGATGAAAAGGAAAACACTAGATAAAGAAATTATTTATTCTGGTATTGGACTTCATAAAGGGGAAAATATTGACATGAAACTTATTCCTGGAAATGATGGAATAATTTTCAGAAGAGTTGACTTTGAAGAAGGGAAAAACGAAATAAAATTAGACATAGAAAACACTTTTGATCTCACACGTGGAACTAATTTAAAAAATGAATTTGGAGCAAAAGTACATACAATAGAACATTTTTTATCAGCATTATATGCAGCAGAAATAACAGATTTGGTAATAGAACTTGATGGGAATGAACTTCCGATTTGTGATGGAAGTGCAGGGAACTTTATAGAGCTTTTTGAAGCTGCTGGGATAAAAGAACTGGATGAAGAGGTAGAACCTATAGTTATAACTAAACCGATATATCTCACAGTGAATGATAAAAATATAGTTGGTCTTCCATATGATGGATATAAAATAACATATGCTATTAGATTTGAGCATAGTTTTTTGAAATCACAACTGGCAGAATTTGAAATAAATCTTGAAAATTACAAGAAAGAAATAGCTCCAGCCAGAACTTTTGGTTTTGATTATGAGATAGAATATCTTAAGAAAAACAATCTTGCTCTAGGTGGAACTCTTGAGAATGCCATAGTTATAGAAAAAGATGGTGTAATGAATCCAGAAGGACTTAGATATGAAGATGAGTTTGTAAGACATAAGATGCTTGATATTATAGGAGATTTGAAAATATTGAATCGACCTATTAAAGGACATATAATAGCAGTCAAAGCAGGGCACGCTTTAGATATAGAATTTGCAAAATTATTGAAAAATTTATAAATTTACTTAAATCTTAGGAGGAAAAATATGTTAGATACTTTAGAAATCATGAAGAGAATTCCACACAGATACCCATTTCTACTTGTTGATAGAATTCTTGAGGTAAACAAAGAAGAGCAAAAAATAAAAGGATTGAAAAATGTTACTATCAATGAAGAATTTTTTAATGGACATTTTCCTGGACATCCAATTATGCCGGGAGTACTTATAGTAGAAGGAATGGCACAATGTCTAGGTGTACTTGTAATGGATGGAGTAGAAGGAAAAGTTCCATATTTTGTAGGAGTTGAAAGTGCTAAATTTAAAAGCCCAATAAAACCAGGGGATCAAGTTATATATGAGGTAGAAGTAGAAAAAATAAAAAGAAATTTTGTAAAGGCTCATGGAGTAGCAAAAGTAGATGGAGTTTTAGCATGTGAAGCTACATTTACATTCTGTATAACAGACAAATAAGATTAGGGGGAATTCATTTTGATAGATATTCATAGCACTGCTATAATTGAAGAGGGAGCAATTATAGAGGATGGAGTAAAGATAGGACCTTACTGTGTAATAGGTAAAGATGTAAAGATAGGAAAAAATACAGTTATACAATCTCATGTAGTTGTAGAAGGAATTACAGAAATAGGGGAAGACAATACTATTTACTCATTTGTTTCTATTGGAAAAGCTTCTCAAGATTTAAAATATAAAAATGAACCCACAAAAACTATTATAGGAAACAAAAACTCAATAAGAGAATTTGTTACTATTCACAGAGGAACAGACGATAGATGGGAAACAAGAATAGGAAATGGAAATCTTCTCATGGCTTATGTCCATGTAGCTCATGATGTCATCATAGGAGATGGATGTATACTTGCAAATAATGTCACTTTAGCGGGGCATGTAGTTGTTGATAGTTTTGCAATAATAGGAGGGCTCACCCCTATCCATCAATTCTGTAGAATAGGATCTTATTCTATGATAGGAGGGGCAAGTGCTGTAAATCAAGATATTTGTCCTTTCATACTTGCTGAAGGGAATAAAGCTGAAGTAAGAGGATTAAATAGTATTGGACTCAGAAGAAGAGGTTTTTCTGATGAAACATTGTCAAATTTAAAGAAGGCATATAGAATCATATTTAGAAATGGTCTTCCTTTGAAAGAAGCTATAAAACAGGTAGAGGAAGAATATGGTGAAGATGATAATATAAAATATTTATTAGACTTTATAAATAGCAGTAATAGGGGGATAACTAGATAATGGATAAATTAGGGATAATAGTTGGGAATGGAAAGCTGCCCCTTTATTTCCTACAGGAAGCTGAAAAGCAGAAGATTAATGTTTTTCCCATAGGTCTTTTTGAAACTATTGAACCTGAAATCAAAAGTTACAATAATTTTAAAGCGTTTAATATAGGTGAAGTAGGAGCTATAGTGAAACATTTTCTCTTAAATGATATAAGAGAAATCATTATGCTTGGTAAAGTTGAAAAAGAAATTATTTTTAAAGAAATGAAATTAGATAAATATGGAGAGGAACTTCTTAAAAGATTGCCAGATAAAAAAGATGAAACTCTCCTTTTTGCAATTATTGCTTTTTTTAGATTAAATGGAATAAAAGTTTTGCCACAAAACTATCTTTTGAAAAACTTTATGTTCAGAGAAGAATGTTATACACAAATAAAACCTTCTGAAGAAGATATGAAAACTATAAAAATAGGAATAGAAGCAGCTAAAGCACTGAGTGAAGTAGATGCTGGGCAGACAGTTATATGTAAGGATTCTTCTGTTATAGCTTTAGAAGGGATAGAAGGAACTGATAAAACTATAAAGAGAGCTGGGGAACTGGCTGGAGCAGGAACAATAATTGTAAAGATGTCAAGACCACAGCAGGATATGAGAGTAGATATACCAGCTGTTGGAATAGAGACTATAAAGAGAGCAGTAGAGATAGGAGCAAAGGGAATTGTTGGAGAAGCAGGAAAGATGCTTTTTCTCAACAGAGATGAAGCTGTAAAACTTGCTGAAGAGCACTCTCTTTTTATTGTAGGAATAAAGGTATAAAAGGAGAATTTTATGAAATTTTTTGTATCTACAGGAGAAGTTTCAGGAGATTTACATCTTTCATATTTAGTGAAAGCTATGCTTGAGCAGGATAAAGATCTGAAATTTTATGGAGCAGCAGGAAATTATAGCAGAGCTCAAGGAGTAGAAGTAATACAGGATATAGACGAACTGGCTATAATGGGATTTACTGAAGTGTTCAAAAAATATAGTTTCTTAAAAAGGAAAGCAAGTGAATATATTGATTTTATAAAGAAAGAAAAAATAGATAAAGTAATTCTTGTAGATTATGGAGGATTTAATCTTAAATTTCTGGAGCTTTTAAAAAAAGAAATACCAGAAGTAGAGGTTTATTATTATATACCACCAAAGCTTTGGATATGGGGTAAAAATAGAATAACAAAGTTGATAAAAGCAGATCATATAATGGTTATTTTTCCTTGGGAAGTAGATTTTTATAAAGAACATAAAGTAAATGTTATATATTTTGGGAATCCATTTGTAGATAAGTACTCAATAATAGAAAGAACTGGAAATAATATACTTCTTCTTCCAGGAAGCAGAAAACAGGAGATAAGAAAACTTGTTCCAGTAATGTTGAAAGTAGTAGAGAAGAAAAAAAATGAAATTTTTATTTTAAAACTTTCCAGCAGAGAACATCTGAAATGGATAAATGAAGATTTAAATAAATATGAAAATTTAAAAATAGTATCAGATAAAAATTTGGCTGAATGTGTAAAAGAATCAAAAATAGCTATTGCAGCTTCTGGAACAGTAACACTGGAACTTGCCTTGATGGGTATTCCTGTTATTGTTGTTTATAAAACAAATTTTATAAATGCTTTTATAGTAAGATATATTTTGAAAGTAGGGTTTGTTTCCCTGCCTAATCTCACTCTGAATAGAGAAGTATATCCAGAATTACTCCAAGAAAAATGCAATCCAGAAGA
The DNA here is from genome assembly GCF_032477075.1 of Fusobacterium sp. NCBI lineage: Bacteria > Fusobacteriati > Fusobacteriota > Fusobacteriia > Fusobacteriales > Fusobacteriaceae > Fusobacterium > Fusobacterium sp. Next base: position 17,503 of record NZ_JAWDXO010000017.1, read on the forward strand.
GATAGAAAAATATCTTGATTACTTTGAAAATTCCAAAGAGAAAATAGCTGAAGACATAGCTGAAGTGAGAAAAAAACTATCAGGAAAAGATGTTGTAAAGAGCTATGGAAATTTTCTGATTAAAGGAGAACAATGATAGGGAAATTAAGTATATTTAAAAATAAATCTTTAAATACATTTTTAAGATATAGTTTAAAATATAAATGGGTAATGACTGCAGTGGTATTTACATCAGCTGTAAGTTCAGCAATGGGAGCAGTTCCAGCATGGCTGAGTAAATATCTTATAGATGATGTACTGGTAAATAAAAATGCAAGAATGATGGCTCTGGTAATAGGAGGAATATTTGTTTCTACTATATTGAAAGTAGTAACTGGTTACTTTTCTTCTATTTCGTCTAATTATGTAACTGAAACAATAAAAAGAGATATAAAAATAGATGTGTATTCACATCTTCAAAAACTACCAATGTCATATTTCAAGAGAAATAAACTTGGAGATATAATGGCAAGACTTTCTGGGGACTCTGCTACTTTAGGAAGAATAGGCTTTATTATATTTGATATGTTTAAAGAATTTCTTACAGTAGTGGCTCTTACTTTCAGAATGTTTCAAGTAGACTATATTCTAGCTCTCATAGCTTTAATAGTAATGCCTCTTATTATAAGCACAGTAAAGAAATATACTAAAAAGATAAGAAAGTCTGGGAGAATCAGACAAGATACTTCTGGAGCAGTTACAGCATTTATTCAGGAAACTCTTTCTGGTATTTTTGTAATAAAAGCTTTTAATAATAGTGATGATATGATTGAAAAATATAAAGTTATAAGTAAGGATGAATTTGAAAAATCATATAAGAGCACAAAAATAAAAGCAAAGGTATCTCCTATCAATGAAGTAATAACAACTGTAATGGTTTTGCTGGTAGCTGCATATGGGGGATATCAGATAATTATTTTAAAGAGTATGACAGCAGGAGATCTTATTTCCTTTGTTACTGCTTTGGGACTTATGAGCCAGCCATTAAAAAGACTTATAAGTAAAAATAATGATCTTCAGGAAGCTCTCCCATCAGCAGACAGAGTAATAGAAATATTAGATGTTCCTTTAGAGCAGGATTACTATGGTGAAGAAAAAGAACTTAAAACTGAAATAAAAGATATTAAATTTGAAAATTTATCATTTCATTATGATGATTCTCCAGAATTAATACTTAAAAATATAAATCTGAATGTAAAGGCAGGAGAAGTTGTAGCTCTTGTAGGAAAAAGCGGAAGTGGAAAAACTACTCTTGTAAATCTTATACCTAGATTTTATGAAGTTACAGATGGAGCTATAAAAGTAAATGATATAGATATAAAAAATATTTCATTGAAAAAATACAGAGATTATATAGGGATAGTTCCTCAGGAAAGTTTTCTCTTCAGTGGTTCTATTTCAGAAAATATAGCTTTTGGAAAAAATGGAGTCACAGAAGATGAGATAATAAAAGCAGCTAGAATGGCTAATGCATATGACTTTATTATGGAACTTCCAAATAAACTTGAAACAGAAGTAGGAGAAAGAGGTGTGCTTCTTTCAGGGGGGCAAAAGCAGAGAATAGCTATTGCCAGAGCTCTTATACAAAATCCGGAAATAATGATATTGGATGAAGCTACATCTGCTTTAGATACTGAATCTGAAAGACTGGTACAGGATGCTTTAGATAAACTGATGGTAAACAGAACAACTTTTGTAATAGCCCATAGATTATCAACTATAATAAATGCAGATAAGATAGTTGTAATGGAAAATGGGGAAATAAAAGAAATAGGAACTCATCAGGAACTGCTTGAATTCAAAGGATTGTATAAACATTTTTATGAAATACAGTTTGGAAAAAAAGAAAAGATAAAAGAAAAAATAGAAGAGAAAGTATTAATATAAAAAACTGGCAGATTAAGAGGAGAAATATAATAATGGAAGTCAAAGAAATGATAATAGAAGAAGATTTAAGAACTCTGAAATTAAGAGAAGATGGAAGAAAAACAGACAGCCTTAGAGATATAAAAATAACAAAAAACTTTAATCTTTATGCAGAAGGATCAGTATTAATAGAATTTGGAAATACAAAAGTAATATGTACAGCTTCTGTAAGTGAAAAAGTGCCACCTTTCATGAGGGGGCAAGGTAAAGGTTGGCTTACAGCTGAGTATTCTATGATTCCTAGAGCTACTGGAGAAAGGAATCAAAGGGAATCAGCAAAAGGGAAACTTTCTGGAAGAACTATGGAAATACAAAGGCTTATAGGGAGAGCCTTAAGAACAGCTGTAGATTTGGATAAATTAGGAGAGAGAACTATAACTATTGATTGTGATGTTATTCAGGCAGATGGAGGAACTAGAACTACATCTATATCAGGAGGATTTATAGCTCTGGCTTTAGCAGTAAAAAAACTTATGAAAGATAGAGTTCTGTCTGTAAATCCAATAGTTTCTAATGTGGCTGCTATAAGTGTAGGTGTTGTAAGAGGAACTCCAATGCTTGACTTGATGTATACTGAAGATTCTGCAGCAGAAGTAGATATGAATGTTGTAATGAATGGTAAGGGAGAATTTGTTGAGGTACAGGGAACAGGAGAAGAAGCTACTTATACAAGAAAAGAACTCAATGAACTTATAGATTTAGCAGAAGTTGGAATAAAAGAAATAATCAAGCTTCAAAATGAAATAATAGGAGAATAGATATCATGAAAATATTTCTAGCAACAGGGAATAAACATAAAATAGAGGAAATAACAGCTATTTTTAAAAATGTAAAAAATATAGAGATACTTTCTATTAAAGATGGGATAGACATACCAGAAGTGATAGAAGATGGAGATACTTTTGAAGCAAATTCTGCTAAGAAAGCATTGGAAATAGCAAAATATACTGGAATGATAACAATAGCTGATGATTCAGGATTATGTGTAGATGCTTTAAATGGAGCACCAGGAGTATACTCAGCCAGATATTCTGGAGAAAATGCAACAGATGATTCTAATAATAAGAAATTGATTAGAGAATTACAAGGAAAAGAAAATAGAAAAGCTCACTTTGTAAGTGTGGTTACTCTAGGAAAACCAGATGGAAGAAGTTATTCTTTCAGAGGAGAGGTAGCAGGGAAAATAATAGATGAACCAAGAGGAGATAAAGGATTTGGATATGATCCTCATTTCTTTGTAGCTGAATATGGAAAGACACTTGCAGAAATGCCGGATATAAAAAATATAATAAGTCATAGAGCTAATGCACTAAAAAAACTTGAAGCAGAGCTGGAAGATATATTAAAAGGTTAGAAAATAAAATATGTAATAGTTAAAAAGACTGATTAAAAAGTAAATCAGTCTTTAATTTTTAATTTCTATCTTTATGATGTACAAATTTATAAATTATAAATAGGTTTTTATGAATATTTAGATATTTTAAAATATAAGATATCATAATTGTCTAAATAATAATTGAAGTTTTTTCTTTTATAACTTTATGATATAATAAGTTTAGTGTAAAATTATTTAAAATGCGAAGCAAAAAAGGAGAGATAATGGACAGAGGACTTACTCCAAAGAGGATAGTGGAAGAACTCAATAAATATATAATATCACAGGAAGAAGCGAAAAAAAATGTTGCTATTTCTTTAAGAAATAGAGATAGAAGAAAAAGTATAGAAGATGAGGAATTAAGGAGAGAGATTACTCCTAAAAATATAATTCTTATGGGTCCAACAGGAGTTGGAAAAACAGAAATAGCAAGAAGGATAGCAAAAATAGCTGATGCTCCATTTTTAAAAGTAGAAGCAACTAAATATACTGAAGTAGGATATGTTGGAAAAGATGTAGAAAGCATAATAAAAGATTTAACTGCTCTTACATATAGAAAAATGAAAGAACAGAAATTTAATGAATTAAGAGAAGAAGCTTATGAAACAGCATTAGAAAAAGCAGCAAAGCTTGTAAAACCATATGATACTCTTAATGATGAGGAAAAAGCTAAAATTATGCAGGATATTGATGAAGGAAAATATGATGATATAGAAGTTGAAATAGAAAAAACTAAAAAAGATCTGGATCTCCCAATAATAGAAGTTGTTTCTGGAAGTGATGATACTTCAGGAATTGGAAGTATTTTAGATCAGGTAATGGCTGGAGTATCTGGAAAAAGTAAAAAAATGATAACTACTGTAAAAAATGCTATTGGAATAATAATGGATGAAGAAGTAGAAAAGAAGCTTGACTTAGATACTTTAAACGAAGAAGTTATAGAAAATGTAGAAAATAATGGAATTATCTTTATTGATGAAATAGATAAAATAGCTGAAAGAGATGGAGTAGGAAAAGGAGAAGTTTCAAGACAGGGAGTACAGAGAGATATTCTTCCAATAATAGAAGGAAGTACAGTTATGACAAAATTTGGACCTGTAAAGACAGATCATATTCTCTTTATTGCAGCTGGTGCATTTACACAGAGTTCACCATCAGATTTAATGCCTGAATTACAAGGAAGATTTCCAATAAGAGTGAAATTAAAAAATTTAGAGAGAGAAGATTTTGTAAAAATACTGACAGATGTAGAATATAATCTTCTTGATCAATATACAGCAATGCTGGCTACTGATAATGTAGAACTTTCTTTCACAAAGGGAGCTATAGAAAAAATAGCAGATATAACAGCTGTAATGAATGAAAAAATAGAAAATATAGGAGCAAGAAGACTTTCAGCAGTAGTGGAAGAATTATTGAGAGAAGTAATGTATGAAGCTCCATATGAAAAAAAGAAAAAAGTAAATATAGATGCTAATTTTGTAAAAAAGATATTTAAGAAAGAAAATGAAGAAGAAAATTTAGATAAATATATTCTTTAAAATGAAAAGAGATTAATCAAGAAGTTAAAGTAAATTTTATAAGTTTGGAAATTAGAGAGGTTTGTGTAATTAATGATGTGATTAAAACGTGAAAAACAGTATGTCTGAGTTCCAGTAATTAAGCAATTAATTACTGAGATGCAACAGTGGAGCTGTTGTAATCATCCATTTATTTTTAGTTTTAGGAACGAAATTAATAACAAATCTTTCTACTGGAAAACTTTTAAAATTATACTTCCCTTGATGAAATAATCTCTTTTTTTGTTATATGGAATTTTTATCTTTCTTTATTACTGATACCCATGGAGTCTTTGTAACTATGTAATAAAAAAGAAGACCAGCCACAGTGTTAGAAACTAGATTTCCCCAGAATACAGAATCAACTCCAAGCCATTTTTTAGTTATTATGATAAAAATATATCTTATCAGCCATACTCTTAAAAGTCCCATAATTAATGGCAGTCTTGTTCTTCCCAAACCTATAAAAGCACCTTGTGAGACCATAAATAAACCAAAACCTACAATTGAGAAAGTATAAATTTTTAATGAATGATCAGCTAGTTTTACTATATCTTCATGAGTCTGAAATAATCTCACAAGAAAATTACTGCTTGGAAGAAATATCACAATAAGAATAAAAGAAATAACTAAACTTACTAATGAACCATATTTAAAAGACTTCTCAGCATTTTCAGGCTTTTCAGCTCCAATATTCATACTGACCATAGTTGTTACAGTAGTACCAATGGAAGAAGGAAGAGTAAAACACATAGTATTGAGATTACTTGCAATAGTTTGAGCTGTAAGAACTATTGCTCCATACTTTTCCACTTCCATATTTATAAGAAAAAATCCAAAATTTATCAGTGAATAAGTTATCATAGAAGGAAAAGCTAATACTAAAACTTTTTTCAATAGAGGAAAGTCAGGATAATAACCTTTTAGGACAAGCTGTGTTTCGCTTTTTTTGATAAACAGATCATAAAACATCCAGACAGCAATAATAATGTATGAGCAAAGTGAAGCCATAACAGCTCCGATTATTCCAAGATGAAAAATTGCAAGAAATAAAGTGTTAAATATAATTTTTAACAGGAGTAAAATTATTATTCTGATTAAAGTTGCCTCTGGCTGACCAGTAGCATTTTTTATTGCATTATATATTGCAGCCATAAATAATAATGGAATGACAATTGAATAAAGACTTAAATAAAGAAGAACTTCATGAGCTATTTCAGCATTTATATTTTGTGATACAATAGAAGCAAAAATAATAGAAGTAGGAGCTACTAGCAGACCTATAAAAAATGCAAAAACCATAATCTGAGTGGAAACCTTTTTTACTTTTTCTAAATCTCCTGTTCCATTAATCTGACCAACAATAGCCATAGAAGCCACACCTAATCCTAAAGACAAGGCATTGAGTATGTTTATTATAGGTTGCCCAAAACCAACTGCTGCTGCCACAAGATACCCAGAGGTATGATTTAAAAATAGTCCATCTGATAATGGTATGAGAGACGAAACCATACCCATTAAAACAGTAGGAAGAGATAAAAAAAGCAGAGTATTGAGAATATTTCCATTGAGAATCATCTCACGTCTCTTTTGAACATTTGATGATAAAAGATTTATTTTCATTATACTATTCCTCCTTAATATATTTGCTTTCAATGAAGAATTATAAAAAACAAAAATTTACAGAATAAAAATAAATTTATCTGTAAATTCTATTTATAAAATCTATTCTTTGAGTCAATGTTTTTATTTTTTATTGTAACATATTTTTTCTATAAAAAGAACAAAAGTTATAACTTTTTTCAGAATGTTATAAATGATTTTTAGGTATTACATTTTTATTGAATTTATGTTAAACTTGAGTTGATATTAAAATTAAAATAAAGTGAAGTGAATAGTTTGAAAAGGGAAAAATTAAAAGGGATATATTTAATTGTACTTATTTTGTTTATATGGACAGTAGGAGCATATTATAATTTATGGAATAGTTATATAATTCCAGCTCCATCAAAGATAATTAATTCTTTTGTGAAACTGATAGAAAATGGAAAATTAATAAAACATATAGCTATAAGTTTAAGACGTATATTTATAGGTTTTTCTATTACTGTTTTTTTAGCAGTTCCTTTAGGAATCTTCTTTGGAGCTTTTACAAATATTTATGCCTATTTTAGACCTATTTTTGAATTTTTTCGTCATACTCCTCCTCTGGCACTTATACCAATGATAATTTTGTGGTTTGGAATAGGAGAAACTTCTAAAATTGTGATTATAGTACTAGCATCATTTTTTCCAGTATTTTTAAATGTATTAAAGGGTATAGGAGGCTGTGACAGAAAGTACATAGAAGTTGGAAAAGTTTTTAATTTATCTCAAAAAGATATATTTTTAAAAATAATACTTCCCAATTCAGTTCCAGATATATTGATAGGATTAAAACTAGGAATAGGATATAGTTGGAGAGCTATAATTGGAGCTGAACTTATAGCTGCTTCCTCAGGAATAGGATATCTCATATTAGATGCTCAGCAGATTTCAAGATCAGACATAGTTATGTTAGGGATAATAGTAATAGGGACTTTAGGGATAACAACAGATAACATATTTTCCAAAGCTGTTTCTGTTTATATAAAAAGGAAACGAGGGGATTACTTTGAATAATATGTATAGCATCTCAGATCTTAAAAAAATATTTGAGATAAGTGGAAATAAGAAAATAATCTTTGAAAATATGAATTTAGAAATAGATAATAAGAAGATAACAATTATTCTTGGAAAAAGTGGCTGTGGAAAAACTACACTTTTGAGAATGATAGCTGGTCTGGAAGATGTAACAGATGGCAGAATAGATTTTTATAATAAAAATGAGGAAAGGGTAAAAGCAAAAATAGGAATGGTCTTTCAGGAAAGCCGTTTGATGCCTTGGCTTACAGTAAAAGAAAATATAGAAATACATGGAAATAAAATAGATACAGATAAATATTTAGAAATGATATCTTTAGAAGAATTTAAAGACGCTTATCCATCACAATTATCTGGAGGAATGGCTCAAAGAGTAGCAATAGCAAGAGCTCTGTCCTATCAGCCAGATACGCTTTTAATGGATGAGCCTTTTTCAGCTTTAGATTATTTTACAAGGGAACAGCTTCAAAGAGAGATAATAAAAGTATACAAAAAGACTGGAACAGGAATAATTTTTGTCACTCATAATATAGATGAAGCTTTAATGCTTGGGCATAGAATAGTAGTTATAAGTGAAGGGAAATTATACAACTATGATATAGCAAAAAATTTTCCAAGAGATATAGGAGATATGGAACTTATTAATTTAAAAAAAGAAATTTTGAATAAAATAAATAATTAATTATGGAGGGAAAGAATGTTAAAGAAAATCATTGCAGCTGCAGCAGTAGGAACAATGCTTCTTATTGCTGGGTGTGGAAAAGAAAAAAATACTGTACCAAAGGAGATAAATATAACCTATGTAAAATCTCCTTTAAATATACCATCTATTTTAGAAAAAAATAGAGATCTGTTTGGGAAAGAATTTTCAAAAGATGGAATAGAAGTAAAATTTCATGAGCTTACAACAGGACCAGAGCAGACACAAGCTCTGGCAGCAGGGGAATTAGATTTTCTTCATGCACTTGGAGGAACCTCAGCTATCATAGCAGCTTCTAATGGAGTAGATTTGAAAATAACTAATATTTACAGTAGATCGCCAAAAGGATTTATGATTATATCTAAATCTTCAGATATAAAAGAGTCAAAAGATTTGGCAGGAAAGAAAGTAGCAGGACCAAAAGGAACTATACTTCATCAACTTTTATTAACTTATTTAGGAAAAGGTAATTTAAAAGTTGATGATATTGAATTTATTAATATGGGACTTCCAGAAGCTATGGCTGCACTTCAAAGTGGAAATGTAGATGCTGCACTTTTAGCAGGACCAGTAGCTTTAAAAGCTATTAAAAATGGTGCAAGTGTAGTGACTAATGGAGAAGGGCTTGTTGAAGGAATAGTTGTTACTGCTGTAAGTGGAAAGTTTCTTAAGGAAAATCCCCAGCTTGTAGACAGATTTCTTAAAGTAAATGAAGATGCTGTTAAATTTATAAAAGATGATTTTGAAACTACATTGAAAATAACAGCTGAAGACACAGGACTTTCAAAAGATGAAGTAATGGAACTTTATCCATTATATGATTTTAATACTGAAATTAAAGCTTCTGACATAGATGATTTAATAAAAACTCAAGATTTCTTGATAGAAAATGATCTTCAGGAAAAGAAAATAGATATCAATACTATCATAAAAAAATAATAACAGAAAAGGGTGGTGGTTGGGTGTGTTGATACTTAAAAGAGAGGAATTTGAAGAAAATCTAAAAAAGAATTTAGAAAAAGCTCACTATGAGGATGTGATTATAGAAAATGATTCTTTTAAAACAATAGTTATTTCATTAGATAAATATATTGAAATAATGAGGGAACTAAAAAAATATAAAGAATATTATCATAAAGATTCAATAAAAAAAATTGAAAAAGCTTTGAAAAATAATTTTTTTGGCATTTTAAAAAAGAGAAGAACATAGCTTTTTAATTAAGAAGGAGATAGTAAAAAGACTATCTTCTTTTTTAATTGAGGAAATTCAACAGAGAATTTTCAAATATCCTTATAGTTCTTAGTATGTTGATGTGAGAAAGGAAGTGAAAGGAGAAAATATAAAGGAAAGCTGGGAATTGTTTTGAAATATATAAAAACGATATAAATAGAATTTATTTATCAGAGAAAAATAACTCCTAGAAAATGGAATAAATTTTAGAAATATTTCTAGTAAAAGTTTTTGAAATTTTATCTATATTTGTGAGTTATTTATTTCTATACAGGAGGCAGATATAATGAGTACAAAATATTTTCAAAGTGAAAATGAAAAAGAAATCGATATAATTAATTTTAGTATGCTTGAAGAGGAAGCTAAGAAAATAATTCCATCTGGAGGTTATGGTTATATTAGTGGAGGTGCTGAAGATGAATGGACATTGAGAATGAATACAGAAGCATTTAATCATAAACAGATAGTTCCACGTTCTTTAGCAGATGTGGAAAAGCCGGATTTAACAACAACAATTTATGGAGAAAAAATTTCAATGCCCATATTTATGACAACTGTGGCCTCTCATGGACTGGCTCATAAAGATGGAGAGATAGCAACTGCTAAAGGTGTGGCAGCAGCAGAGACTATTATGGGAATAAGTACCTATTCTACAAAATCATTAGATGAAATAATGGCAGCAAGTACAGGGCCTAAATGGTTTCAATTATATATGAGTAAAGATGATAATTTTAATAAATTTATGATTACGAAAGCTGTATCAAATGGAGCCAAAGGAATTATTCTCACAGTGGATGCAACTCTTGGAGGTTACCGTGAAGCTGATCTTAAAAATAATTTTATTTTTCCTTTGCCTATGGGAAATCTGGAAAGTTTAGGAGCAGGATTAGGACAAAGTATTTCAGAAATATTTGCTAATGCTAAGCAAAAAATTGGAATAAAAGATATAGAAGAAATAGTTTCACTTAGTGATTTACCAGTTATAGTAAAAGGAATAGAGTCTCCTGAAGATGCTATGTTGGCTATTGGAGCAGGAGCTAAAGGAATATATGTATCTAATCATGGAGGGCGTCAGCTTGATGGAGGACCAGCCAGCTTTGATGTGTTGGAGAGTATTGCTAAAACTGTAAATAAAAAAGTTCCAATAATATTTGATAGTGGTGTCAGACGGGGGCAACATGTATTTAAAGCATTAGCGTCTGGGGCTGATCTTGTTGGAATTGGACGTCCTGCAATATATGGGTTGGCAGTAGGAGGATCAAAAGGTGTTATGTCTGTTTTTAGACATTTTGCAAAAGAATTAAAAATAGTTATGCAGCTTGCTGGGTGCAAAACAGTTGAAGATATAAAAAGAGCAAAACTACTGTCTATTAAATATTAACTGATATAGCAGCAAGTAAATTTATTAATAAGAGCAGAAGATAAAGCTTTATAAGAAATTGAAAAGGCTATAAAAATAAAAGAGGCTGCATAAATTAGTTCATAAATCACTAATTTGCAACACCCTCTATTTTTATAAATATGGAAGAATATCTTTTGTTGAAGATACTTCTAAATAAGTTTTTAAATTTTTAATAATCTTATCTTTTTTATCTAAAGGAAGCTTTTTACTGAAGATTATATTTTTATCTTTAAGTTCATCTTCAGATACAAACTTTATATTTTGTGGGATTTCATAATCATCAGTAATATTAGTGAATCCTTGTATATTAAAAGTTTTATCTTCTGTTATTACTAGAATTTTCTTATTAATATATTTTTCTATTTCAGATTTTTCAGGGTTAAGGAAAATGTAAAAATCATATCCATTAACAAATTTATCTCCTATTCCTATGCTTGAAATAGTTTTCTGAGATATATTTTCTTGTGTTATAAGAATAGCTTTTTCATTTATACTTTTGTAATAAAGTCCTATAGTTTGAATTATGGTTTCAACACCTCTTCCTCTTTCCATAATTGTTACTGTATTATTTTTATCTTTAAAAATAGATGCTAAAGTTTTTTTCTGAATATAATTATAATGAAACTCTCCTATAAGAAAGTTTTTTATTTCCTTAAATAGTTCACTTTGTTTTATAGTATAAGATGAAAAAGTATAATCTTTATCAATGAGGATATGGACATTATAATTTTCATCTTTTAATATAACATCTTTTACAGCAGCAGAAAATTCAATGTTATACATTTTTTTTAAAGAACTCAATATATATTCAGTCTGATTATCTAAGGTTCCTAGATATGTACGATCATTAGCTACAGTTATTCCCTGTTCAGAAAAAGTGAGTCTTACTTTTGGAGAATCCATCTTCCTTCTTGTATAGATTACTGTTTCTATAGGAAATTGGATATCATAAAGATCAAAAATATTTTCTATTTCATTTGAAGTCTGAATAGTTTCCCTTATATCTTCAACATACATTTTATATTGATATCTATCTTTGTAAGTTTCCAGCTTTAATTTAAAAGCTATATCTATATTTCTTAGATTAATAAGATTCTCAAAAATATCATCACTATTAAACCATACACAATTTCTTATTTCATTTCCATTTTTTATAACATTCATCATAATATGCTTCTTATCTTTTCCTATAAGTCTCAATCCATCAAATTGACAGTTATTCAATGAGAATAAAGGAGAAGGATTCCCAAAACCAAATGGTTCCAGAAGGGATATTTTATCTAAAAAGTCATATGATATCTTGTAAAAAGGAAGGGGCCTGTCCACTTTAATTGGTTTTATAAGAGTACTGTCTTCCATTGCAGCTTTGGCATAATCATTTAACTTTATACTGAACTCCTCAATATTTTCTATTTTTATAGAAAAACCAGCAGCACCACTATGCCCTCCATATTTAATAAGAAGGTCTGAAAAATTATTAATAGCTTCTATAATATTAAATCCCTCTATGCTTCTGCATGAAGCAGTAGCAATTCCCTCATCAGGTTTTATTTCCATGATTACAGTAGGTTTATAGTATCTGTCCAGAACTTTAGAAGCAACTATACCAATAACCCCATGATGAAAACCCTCTTCTCCTACTATAAGAATACTCTTTTCATAAAGTTTCTCATTTTCTATTTTTTCAATAGCTTTTTCAAATATTTCTTCTTGTATTTCTTTTCTTTCACTATTTTTTTCCAGAAGATCTTTTATTGCTGCTGAACATACTCTGTGATCTTTTTCTATAAAAAGTTCAACAGCTTTTTTAGCATCTTCTAATCTTCCAACAGCATTAAATATGGGAGCTATTATAAAACCTATGTCATAAGTGGTAAATTTTCTTACATCAAAATCTTCAAAAATTTTTTTAATAAGCATATTAAGTCCAAGCCATCTGCTTCTTTTGAGATGCTTCAATCCCTCTTTTACAAATATTCTATTTTCTTCAAGAAGGGGAACAATGTCAGCTACAGTACCTATTGCCACTATATCAAGATATTTGTAAACCTCTTCTTCTTTATCAAGAGTTTTAAAAAGAGCTAATATCATCATAAAAGCAGTTCCCACACCTGCTAAATATTTAAATGTATAATCATTGTCTTCCCTTTTAGGATTAATAACTGCCAGGGCTTCAGGATTCCCATTATTTATCTCATGATGATCAGTAACTATCATATCTATACCTAAAGATGAAGCATGGGCTATTTCTTCATGTGAGGAGATACCACAGTCAACAGTTATGATAAGAGATCCCCCTTCATTTTTTATATAGTTTATTGCTTCTATGTTGAGTCCATAGCCTTCATCTCTCAAAGGAATGTAGTATCTCACATTGATTCCCAATTCACTCAAAGCTAAAAAACATAAAGAAACAGATGTAATTCCGTCAACATCATAATCCCCATATATCCATACAGTTTCATCGTTTTCTCTTGCTTGAAGAAGTCTGTTAACAGCTGTATCAATATCTTTTAAAGAAAAAGGATCTGCTATATTTTTTATATTTACATTAAGGAAATTTTTTATTTCCTCTTTTTCTATTATATTTCTATTATATAGAAGATTGAGAATATCTTTATCTAAATTAAAATTTTGAATATCTTTATTATTTTTCAGAGGATTCTCTCTATAAACCCATCTTGTATTTCTCATTTTTGCTCCTTTAAAAATTGTATAGTTTCTTGTAAAACATATATGTAAGTATTAAGTTTTGCAGGTCATACCTTTCTTCTGGATCAGCTATTAAATCTAAATTCAAATCTCCATCATAATCAAATTGTATTCTGTTGAGCAGGTCTTCTCCATAAATATATGCTATAAGACATTTGAGCTTATCCCCTTTATAAGTTTCAAGAAGAGATTTTAATTTTTCTGTTCCCAGTGTAATATTTGTCTTAGGATCAAATAAAGGAATTATTTCCTCTCGTGATTCATAGGGAATCTGCATAAGACCTATTTTAGAATTTTCAGATAAAAGTTTATTATTGAATTTGCTGGAAATAAGTATTACAGAATAAATAAGCTCCTGAGGAACATCATATTTTTTTGAATTTGCGTCTACTATATTTTTGTAATATAAGGGATAATTATATTTTATTAAATCTTTATATTCAAAAAAATTTTTTCTATATGCAGAAGAATTTTTATAAGCAAGATCAAAAAACTCCCCTTTTTCAAGGATTGTAGTTATTGCATAACCATTTTGAATAGAATGTTTATTAATAAAACTGCTATTTTCTATTTCTATTTTTATAAGTTCTTCATCTTTCATAGCTGCAATGACTGATAGCTTCTCTATTTCTATTTTATCTACTGTATTAATAAAGTTGTTATCTATATTTTTGCAGTTTGTAAGGAGATTGTCAATTATCAACCCTACTTTAAAAACAGAATTATGTTTACTTATATCAATATCTTTGTTTTTTAAAAGAAATGAATAAAACATTCCTTCATAGGAATTAGGATATGTTTTTATTATGTTTTCAGCTTTTTTTTCAAAAAGCTTATTATTTCCAAGCTTAAAATAGGAATTAGCAACCATTATTTCAGTTATTATATTTTTATGTGGTATTTTAGCTGCTGTTTTTAATACCTGTTCATAATCTCCAAAAGAATAATATATACCTGTTTGATAAAATAAAGCAAGGGAAGAATATCTGCCTCTTTTTACGTTCTCAAAAGCATAAAGGCATCTCGAAAAATCTTTCATCCTATAATAAGCAATCCCTTTATAGAAAAAATATAAATCCTTATTTCCATTTTTTGCATATTTATCAGTTAAAGTGATGATTTCTTTATTTTTTCCAGCTCTGATTAAAGTTCTAAAGAGCTCAGATTCAGCTTTTTCTTTATCAGATTTTGTGATATTAGAATTTTTTAAAATTATTTTATAAAGTTTTTCGGCCTTTTCATATTCTTTTTTGGAAAGAAAAAAATGAGCAGCTTTTAAAAGCTCAGCTATTGAAATTTCTCCAATACGGGAAAAATCATTTCTAAATTTAAGATTATAATAATTTTGATATTGAATATCCTCTTTTGCCAGTAATTCAAGAGCTCTCTCCTCAAAATGTGAAGTAATAGGAGAAAAAGTAGAATAATCTAATCTTTTTAAATACAGCAAACCAGTCTCTTTATCTCCTGTTTTTATAAGAGCATCTCCAAGGGAATAATCTCTTTCAGCAAAATAAATATTTTTTTCTATTTCTGACCCTCGATTGAAGAAAGAAAGTTTATGGCTGAAAACAGCTTTTTCAAGATAGAAAACAGCATTTTTCCAATCTTCCATTCTATAATAAGTCATTCCTATAAAATAAAAAGCATAATTGTTTTTTAAAATAGGAGAAAAGGAGTAACTTCTTAAAAGAATTTCAAATTTATTTTGAGCTTCCTCATAATAACCATTATGATAGGCATTTTTTCCCTGAATGAAAATATCATAATCTTCATAAGTGTAAGTAAAAGCCATAAAACTATTTATAATAAAAAATAAAATCAAAAATATTTTTTTCATTTTCTAAGACACCTCTTATTAAAATATCTGCTACTATAATTATTACAAAATAACTTGAAAATGGCAACAATTATATTATTTTTTTTATTTCTAAAAAAAATATTGAAATTATTTAAAATATATTAGATAATGAAAAGCAGTATTTTGTTTTTTTAGGAGGTGGAGATGGGAATAATAAAAGTATTAGATGAATCAGTTTCCAACATAATTGCAGCTGGAGAAGTAGTTGAAAATCCTGCTAGTATGTTAAAAGAGCTTTTGGAAAACTCATTGGATGCAGAGAGTAAAAGTATAAAAATAGAAGTAAAGTCTGGTGGAAGACATGTAATAATATCTGATGATGGGAAAGGAATGACTCAAGATGATCTGCTTCTTTCTGTAGAAAGACATGCAACAAGTAAAATAGCTAAAAAAGAGGACTTGTATAATCTTCTTACATATGGATTCAGAGGAGAGGCACTTTCTTCTATATCAGCTGTATCAAAAATGTCTTTATCTTCTCGAACTAAAGATGATGAAATAGGATCAGCAATAACAGTTTCAGGTGGAAAAATAACAGGTCTTAAGGAAATTCAGAGAAATATAGGAACCACTATAGAAATAAAAGATTTATTTTTTAATACTCCTGCAAGATTAAAGTTTTTAAGAAAAACTACAACAGAATATATGAATATAAAAGATATAATAGTGCAAGAGGCATTGGGAAATCCTAATACAGCAATAACTCTTATACTGGATGACAAAGTAAGCATAAAGACAAGTGGGAATGGGATAGACAACACCATTGTAGAAATATTTGGAAGAAATGTTTTGAAAAATTCAAAAGCTTTTTCTATGGGATATTTAGGAAATGCTTCTTTGTATAGAGCTACAAGAGATTCTATATTCACATTTGTCAATGGGCGTATGGTAAAATCAAAGCTTCTGGAAAATGCTGTCATTGATGGATATTATACAAAACTTATGAAAGGAAAATATCCTTTTGCTATATTGTTTTTGGAGATAGATCCTAAGGAAGTAGATGTCAATGTACATCCTTCAAAAAAAATAGTTAAGTTTTCAAATGAATCTAATGTATATGGAAAAGTTTTAAGGGAGATTGAAAATTGTTTTGAAAGAGATGATATTTTTGTTTCTCCAACTATAGAAAAAACTACTGAAAAAGAAAATGAATCTTTGATAGACTTTTCAGAATTTTCAAAGTTTGTTCCTATGAAGGCAGAAAATACTAAATTTGAAGGAATTGAAGTAGAAAAATATCCAAAAACTGAAACAGAAGCAGAAATTACTCATACAGAGATAAAAAAAGAGGTTATAAAACCTGATGAAGATGATTTTGAAAATATGTTCAGTGAAGAGAGTAAATCTGCTCCTTTTGAAATAAGAGAAGAAATAAAAGTATTTGAAAGAAATGAAAAATCTGATATCATTACTGAGACAAAAAATGAATTTAAAAAAAATATTAAAGAAGATGAGATAATTATATCAAAAGAAAAAAATATTATATCTAAAATAGATTTTAAAGTACTGGGACAGATATTTAATTCTTTTATTTTAGTAGAAAGAGATGGAATATTTGAAATATATGATCAGCATATAGTTCATGAAAGAATACTTTATGAAAAACTAAAAAAAGAGTACTATGGAACAAGTGTAACCAGACAGCAGCTCTTGGTGCCTATAAGAATAGTTCTTGACCCAAGAGAAAGAGAACTTATATTTGAAAATATAGAATATTTTACAGGATTTGGATTTGAAATTGATGAATTTGATGAAAATGAAGTGGTAATAAGGTCAGTTCCAGTAATGAATTTTAGAGATAGTACAGAGAATATTTTCAAAAATATAATAAAAAATCTTAAAGAAAATAAAGAAACAGATATCAGAGAGAGTATTATCATTTCAATGTCATGTAAGGGGGCAATAAAAGCTAATGAAAAGCTATCTCTTAATGAAATGGAGACAATAATAAAAAAGCTTCATGAAATAGGAGAATATACATGCCCTCATGGGAGACCAATTATAGTAAAAATTACTTTAAATGATCTGGAAAAACTTTTTAAAAGAAAATAAATTGAATTTTTTTGAAAAAAGGAGTATATTTTGAATGTATCTATTATATGTATAGGAAAAATAAAAGAAAAATACATAGCTGAGGGAATAAATGAATTCTTGAAAAGAATGCAGTCTTTTGCTAAAATGAAGATTGTAGAATTAAAAGAAGATGGAAATGACAGCAGCAGAAATATTTCCATTGAAAAAGAATCAGAAGATATTCTTAAAATGATGGAAAAATTAGGTGGATACAATATTCTGCTTGATATTCAAGGAAAAAATTTCTCTTCAGAAGAGATGGCAGCAGAGATAGAAAAACTCACAGTGAATGGTGTGAGCAGTATAAATTTTATAATAGGTGGCTCATATGGAGTATCAGAAAGTATAAAGAAAATAGTAAATATGAGATTAAGTTTTTCTAAAATGACTTTCCCCCATCAATTGATGAGGTTAATACTTAGTGAACAAATATACAGATGGTTCAGCATTATAAAAAATACAAAATATCATAAATAGTACAGTTAACTAAACATTTAAAAAGTTAATAAATTTAGGAGGGAAGAGTATGTATTCGCAAGGAGAAACTTTTTATCATGACATTGATGATGAAGAGTACGAATTACATGTAATTGAAAATGTTGTAATGGGGCATAAGGAGTATATAATTGCAGAGGATTTTGATGGGCAGATCCATGTATTTTTATATGATGAAGAGGATGAAGATATTTATTTAATTGAAGATAGTGATGCTATGGAGGTTATAGAATATTGGAGGGAAGAATATTTATCTGGTGATGATATAGGTGATTATGAAGAAGATGAATATTATGACAGATAAGATGATTATAGTGAAAAATTTGATAATGAAGATTACTATGAAGATGAAGAGGAATATTATTAATGAGTAAATTTATGATAAAAAGTATAGATAGTTATAATGAAAAATCATTTGAAATGGTTAATGGTTTAAAAAAAGAAGAAAAGGATAAAATTATCTATGAATATAAAAGTAAATTAGGTAATTGTAAAATATTTTTTCATAATGAAAAGATATTTATACATAGAGAAAATAATGGTATAAAAAATGTTATAGAAGTTGATTTGAACAATAAGACTGAATTTTTGTATTGTGGTGAAGGATTTGAAAAAAACTTTCATATATTAGGAGAAAAAATAACTTATAAAAAAAATATATTGGAATTTTCTTATAAAATATTAGATAATGGAGAAGAAGTCAATAATATTTCAATCACCATTAAAGAATATTGATAATCTTTTGAATAGAGCATATTTGGTTTATGCTCTATTTTCATAAACAGGAGGTAAAATGAAAGCAATAGGTTACTTATTAATTCTTCTTACTATGTACAGCTGTACTGGACTTCCTCAAATAAAAGATCCAGGAAGCATATGGGGGAGAAATGAAGAACAACCATTAACACAGGAAACAATTATTTTAGCAGAGAATGATTCTTCTGGTATATTAGATGAAGTTTCAAGATCATTAAGAGAAGGAAAAAGTAAGGAATACTCAGAAAATTATTCTGGAAGTACTTTTGAAGTATATGCAGGAGATTATCTTTTTATACCTTTAAAATCAGAAGATAATTTTAAACTGATGTCTTATCCAAGGAATATTTCTTATGAATTAGGAATAAAGGGGAAAAATCTAGTATTTAGAAGTATATATCAAGGAGAATTTACTTTAGATGTTTATTCTTTGGGAGGAATAACAAGAAGAATAAAAATTTCAAATAAATTGAAATATAGATTTACGGAACAGAATAATTATGATATAATTCTAAAAAATTATGCTAAGAATGATATAAAACAATTACAGGATAGTGTTGCTCTGCATAGAATGGCTTTTCCAGATAGTTTTAGAGATAAGGAAATATCTTTTATGTTAATGGAACTGGCAGGAAAAGATGGAAATGTTAAAGTTGTAAGAGAAGAAATTGAATTCTTGAAAAAATATAAAACTTTAGATGAACAAGATAAACTGACAATACTTGACACGCTTGCAGGAATAGGAAGTGCAGGTTCTCAACTTGATTCAGTATTGCTGGAATATAATTCAGGAAATACTATTCTTAATGCTGAATTAAGAAAATTAATACTTGCAAAATCTTCAGCTAACAGAGAGGAAATAGAGTTTTTAGAAAAATATTTCAGAGATGAGCCTACAAGGGAAACAGCAGATTTTATAGGTAATTGGTATCTAAAAAATGGAGATATAAACAGAGGAACTCAGTATATAAATGGAACTATAGAAGGAATTGCTCCAGAATTATTGGAATCTATATTTGCAAAGACTGAAGAAGGAACAGTAGATCCAATGGCAGAACTTGAAAATAAAAATTATACTCAGTTTAGATCATTTTTAAGTGATGGAGAAAATAGTTTCAATCAAGGAAGTTATGTAGAGGCATTAGTACATTTTGAAAAAGCTTTAAGTGTAAATAAAGACTATGCTGAAACTAAAGATATTTATTTTTATATGGGACAAAGCAATTTTCAGCTAGAAAATTACCAAAAAGCTATTGATAATTATAAAAAAGCCCTTAATATAGAAAAAAGCGATGACAAAAAGGCAGAAATATACTATAATATGGGAATAACTTATGATAAACTTGGAAATAAAGAAGAAAGCAGAAATTATTTTACTTTTGTAAGACAGAAATTTCCAAAGTCATCATGGAGTACAAAAAGCAGTATATACCTGCTCAGATTAAATTAAAATCAAAAAATTTATAAGGAGAAGAACCATGGAAAAATATTTTGACAGAGTAGCTAAAGAAAATTTAGTTATGGAAAAATGGAAAAAAGTAGAAGAATTAAAAGAATTAGGAGTAAAGCCTTTTGGAAGTAAGTTTGATAAAAAGTACATGGTGGAGGATATATTAACTCATACTCCTGAAGAAAATTTAAAATATAAAACAGCTGGAAGAATAATGGCTTATAGAGGAAAAGGGAAAACTTTATTTGTTCATATAGAAGATCGTACTGGAAGAATTCAGTTATACCTGAGAAAAGATGAATTAGGTGATAAAGTTTTTGAAATGGTAAATAAAATTGGGGTAGGAGATATTGTAGGAGTAGAAGGAGAATTATTTATAACTCATACAGGAGAACTGACTTTGAGAGTTACTTCTATCCAGTTATTATCTAAAAATATCAGACCTTTACCAGAAAAATTTCATGGATTGACAGATGTTGAAACTAGATACAGGAAAAGATATGTAGATCTTATTATGAATAAAGAAGTAAGAGATACATTTATAAAAAGAACTCAAATTATAAAAGGAATTAGAACAATACTTGATAATAAAGGATTTTTAGAAGTTGAAACTCCATTGATGCATCCGATTTTAGGAGGAGCAGCAGCAAAACCATTTATTACTCATCACAATGCATTAAATGTTGATCTATATATGAGAATAGCTCCTGAGCTTTACTTAAAAAGATTGATAGTTGGAGGACTAGAAAGAGTATATGAACTGGGAAGAAACTTTAGAAATGAAGGAATGTCAACAAGACATAATCCTGAATTTACAATGATTGAATTATACCAAGCTTATGCTGATTTTAATGATATGATGGATTTAGCAGAAGAAATAATTACAACTCTTGCTAAACAGGTACTAGGAACTACTACTGTTGAGTATAATGGGAAAACTCTAGTTTTAGAAAATTTCAAAAGAGTACATATGGTAGATTTAGTAAAAGAAGTTACTGGAGTAGACTTCTGGGATCAAAATATGACTTTTGAAGAAGCTAAAGCTCTTGCAAAACAACATCATGTAGAAGTTGCTGATCACATGAATAGTGTAGGACATGTTGTTAACCAATTCTTTGAAGAAAAATGTGAAGAAAAAATTATTCAGCCTACATTTGTATTTGGGCATCCAGTAGAAATTTCTCCATTGGCTAAGAGAAATGAAGAAGATCCTAGATTCACTGACAGATTCGAGCTGTTTATAGATGCAAGAGAATATGCAAATGCATTCTCTGAATTACAAGATCCAGCTGATCAAAGAGGAAGATTTGAAGATCAAGTGGAAGAAGCTGAAAGAGGAAATGATGAAGCTACTCCTGTAATAGATGATGATTTTGTAGAAGCGTTGGAATATGGATTACCACCTACAGGCGGAATGGGAATCGGTATTGACAGACTTATTATGCTTCTTACTCAGTCTGATTCTATCAGAGATGTACTTTTATTCCCTCAAATGAAACCAAGAGATTAATTATAATTTTATCTAAAAATATTAAAGTACACCTTAGGAGTAGGCTTGGCTTATTCTATGAGGTGTATTTTTTTAGTATTAAAGATTTATAAAAAGAAAAAATTATTTTTTTATTTTGCAACTAAGAACAAAATGTGCTAAAATATTTTTTTAGAATGTAGGAGGGAAGAAAATGATACAAGAATTTTTAATTATTTTTATAATTAATTATATTGGGATTATTCTTACAGAAGTTTTTAATTTGCCAATTCCAGGAACAATCAATGGAATGCTTTTGCTTTTTGCACTGCTTTATTTTAAAGTGTTAAAACTGGAAAAGATAGAAAGAGCAGGAGATTTTTTGCTGCTGAACATGACAATATTTTTTATGCCTCCTTCTGTAAAATTGATTGAATCATTATATTTATTAAAGACAGGATTGTTAAAAATAATATTTTTACTTGTCTTTACAACTTTATTAACAATGGTAGTAACAGGGATAACTGTTCAGTATCTCATAGAGAGAAAGGAGAGAAAATATGGTAGAAATATTGACTAGTACACCATTTTTTGGAGTGATAATAAGTTTGGTAGCTTTTGAAATAGGAAAGATGGTATTTAAGAAAACAAAGATGGCATTGTTTAATCCTCTTCTCATAGGAACTATTATAGTTATACTTTTTCTTAATTTTTTCAAGATACCTGTTAATAATTATATGCAGGGTGGAAATTTTATAGTTTTCTTTTTAGCACCTGCTACTGTTGTATTAGCTATTCCGCTTTTCAGGCAGATAGATCTTTTAAAAAAGAATTTTGTTCCAATAATGGGTGGAGGCATAGTAGGTTCAATTGTTGCTATTGTTTCTGTAGTAGTACTGGGAAAGTTAATGGGAATAGATCAGCAGCTTTTACTGTCATTTATGCCTAAATCTATTACGACACCTATAGGAATAGAGCTTTCTACTTTGCTTGGAGGAATTCCTTCAATAACAGTTTTTGCAATAGTAATAACAGGAATAACTGGAAATGTCTCTGCTCCCTATATACTTTCAATATTTAGAATAAAGCATCCTGTAGCAAAAGGTATAGGAATTGGTATATCAAGTCATGCTGTGGGAACAAGCAGAGCTATAGAAATGGGAGAAATAGAAGGGGCTATGAGTGCTCTGTCAATAGTTATAGCAGGAATACTTACAATAGTTATAGCACCTCTCATAAGAATATTTGTTTGAGAATAATGTATAAAGATGATTAAATATGTTAAGGGTATTAGAGCTTAAATAACATTGAAAATCATCTTTTTTATTTTTACTCTTGACTTAGAGTATACTCTAATGTATATACTAGATATAAGGAAAGAAGGTGAAATTTTTATGAATCTCAGTATAAAAAAAGTAGCAGAAAAAACTGGGCTTTCAGAATATACTTTAAGATATTATGAAAAGGAAGAGCTTCTTACATCTATTAAAAGAGATGAAGCTGGAAGAAGAGTATATGATGATGAAGATATGGAAACTATAAATACCATCACTTGTCTGAAAAATACAGGAATGCCAATTAAAGAAATAAGGAAATTTATTAAATGTACAATAAAAGGGGATTCTACTCTCAAAGAAAGAAGAAAAATGGTATTGAAGCAGAAAAAGATGGTAGAAGAAAAAATAGAGGAATTAAAAAAAGAATTGAATAAAATCAATAAGAAATTAGATTATTATGAAGCTGCTTGTAAAGCAGGGAGTTCTAAAAATGTAAAGAAAAAGTTTTATCCAGAAAACTGCAACATATAATAATATTTTTCAATTAAGGAGGAAGATACATAATGGAGAATTTTACTTTTTACAATCCAGCAAAAATTATTTTCGGAAAAGGAACTGAAAATCAAGTAGGAAAAGAAATGAAAAAATTAGGCAGCCGGATACTTTTAGTATATGGTGGAGGAACTATTAAGAGGATAGGATTATATGATACTGTTGTAAAGGCCTTAAATGTCGAAAATATCTCTTTTGTAGAATTAGGTGGAGTACAACCTAATCCAAGGCTACAATTGGTACAAGAGGGAATTAGGTTATGCAGAGAACATAATTTAGAAGCAATACTGGCTGTAGGTGGAGGCAGCACCATTGATACTGCAAAAGGGATAGCAGCAGGGGTAAATTATGATGGAGATGTATGGGATTTTTATGAAAGAAAGGCTGGACCTGATGAAGCTCTTCCGATAGGAGTAGTGTTAACTATACCAGCAGCAGGAAGTGAATCAAGTATGGGAAGTGTTATTACAAAAGAAGAAGGACTTTTGAAACGTTCATGTGGAAATGTTTCAATGATTCCAAAGTTTGCAATAATGAATCCAGAATTTACATTTTCTCTTCCAAGCTATCAAACTGCCTGTGGAGCTTCAGATATATTGGCTCATCTCATGGAACGTTATTTTACTCAAGTAGAGCATGTAGATTTTACAGATAGATTGATAGAAGCAACTATGAAAACAGTTATAGATTATGCACCTCTTGCTATTAAAGAACCAGAAAATTATGATGTACGTGCTGAAATAATGTGGGCTGGAACAATAGCTCATAATAGTCTTTTGAATACAGGACGTCTTGGAGATTGGGGTTCTCATCAAATAGAACATGAAATCAGTGCTATATATGATATAGCCCATGGTGCAGGACTTTCTATTGTATTTCCTGCGTGGATGAAGTATGTTTGCCATGAAAATATGGATAGATTTGTGCAGTTTGCAGTTCGTGTATTTGGAGTGAGTATAACACTTACAGATAAAGAACTTGTAGTAAAACAAGGTATTCAAAAACTTGAAGAATTTTATTATAGCTTAGGACTTCCTGTATACTTAAAGGAAGTGGATATTTCAGATGAAAGATTAAAAGAAATGGCAGAAAAATGCTGTAAAAAAGGACCACAAGGAAACTTTAAAAAATTATATGAAAATGATGTATTTGAAATATTAAAACTAGCAAGGTAAAATTATATTGATAATATATTTACATAAAAAAATCCCCTCAATGAATGAGGGGCTTTTTTTATAACACGGGGGAGTGTTAAAAAAACAAAGACTAAAAATAGACTCTGGGGGTTACAGAAATCTAATTTACTATGTCAGTCTCGATTTAAGTATACCTCATCTACTATTTTAAGTCAATATTAAAATTTTTTACAATTAAATATGAAAATAGCTAAAATTGAATAACTTTTATAATTCCATACCAGTTTTTATTTTATTAATAGTATCTAGTTCCAGTAAAGTTTCAGCTAATTCAAAAGCGAAAGCCAAAGATTGACCGGCACCCATACCAGTTATAAGTTTATCATCTCTGACAATATTTTTTTCTTCATATTGATGGTTTTTCATAAGTTCTTTTAAAGAAGTATGGCATGTTACCCTTTTTCCAAGAGCAATATTATGATTTCCTAAAATTGAAGGAGCTCCACATATAGCACCTACAAATTTTTTATTATCTATATAAAATTTGATAAGTTCTACTACTTCATTGGAATTTCCAAGATTGATATATCCAGGATTTCCCCCTGGGAGCACAAGCATATCTCCATCTTTTAAATCAGTTTCTTTTAGAGTAGTATCAGCTTTGACTAATACTTCTTGACCTGACATAACATTTTTTTCAGAAGTAATAGAAACAGTTTTAACATCTACTCCCCCTCTTCGCAAAACATCAACAGGAGTTAAAGCTTCAATGAGTTCAAAACCATCTGCTAATAGAATATAAACTTTTTTCATAATGGAACCTCCTTGATATATTTAATTATAAATTTTCTACAGTTAATTTTCCCTGAGTGATCAATGAACGAACAAATTGATGAGCATCCACTACTGCATTACAATATATAGATTTAGTCTCTCCTTCAAAGAAAGCATTGAGAAGAATTTGCTGCTGTTCAGCAATATTTCTATCTAGTTCTTCAATAGTAAAATCTCCTCTTTTATATTCTTCAATGAGAGCTTCATATACAGTGTCAAAAGTAGAGTCATACAGCTGCTCTTCCCAGTTTTCAATTATAGACATAATTTTTTTCACCTCTTTTATATATTAAATTTGTATAAGATAACAAAATTATCTTAACATTTCTTACTGAAAATGTCAATTTTTATGCAATGGAGAACTCATTGATAAAAAATATGTTTAAGTTTTTAAATCATTAATATTCTAGATGAAATAATATATTTATGAAATAAATTCTTATGTTTATATTATACCATTAAAATAAAAAAACGATTACAAAAATAATCGTTTTAAAAATTTTAACTCAAATTGAATATTGCTACAACAGCTGGCACTAGAATAGGAACAATTATTGTTATGACAAGGCCTGAATAAAAAGCTATTATAGATATGTCAGGAGGATTACTTCTGTTTATAACAGGAAGTACAGAATCCATTGCAGTAGCTCCAGCAGATGATACTGATTGAAATGATCCAATTTTAGCAGCTATGAATGGTATTGTAAATATTGCTAAAAGCTCTCTGAATACATTTGAAAGAAAGGCAGTTCCACCTAATTGAGCATTTATTTTAGAAAGTTCTATAGCGGAAAATGAATACCATCCCATACCAGAACTTACAGCTATTCCTTCTCCTAAAGAAAGAGTAGTAATGAAAGAAGCGAGAACTCCTCCAAGTAAAGAACCAATTATTGTAATAAAAGGCAGTAACAGGACTTTTTTATTTAAAGTTTTCAACTGCTCAAATACACTTTGATTTTTTCCTATATCTATTCCAACAAAAAATAAAAGAAGACATAATCCAAACTTAATAAGGTTATCAGCATGAGCTAGTACAAGGGAACTTTTACAGAAAAATCCAAGAAGACCTCCTATAATAACAGATAAAGCTATTCCAAGCATTACTTATCTCCTCCTTTGTAAAAAATATGAGTCAGAAGTATACTGCCCAATACTGCACATGCAGCCACAATAATAGACTCCAATCCTAATATATGAAAGTTGGCAATAATTTTATCATCTGAACCAATTTTATAACCCATTACTCCAAGCAGGAAAAATAAAGATAAAGTTTGAAGAAGTCCAACTTTCCTGTCAATAATCTTAGGAATCCATCCTTTTTTAGTTATAAAATAACCAACAGAGATTATGAGAATATACAATATGATGTCATGCATAAAATTCCCCCTTTATTAATTTTTATTTATTAAAAATTTAAAAATAGTTTTTTGGATATAAGGATCTGTTGGTGAATATATCTTGCTTTTTTCTGGAAGAAAATTTAAAATATCAGGATAATCCTGAGTTTCAAAACAGATACCCATATGTTTTTTGCAATCTGAACCATTTGAAAGTTTTCCTACTTCATGCAGATAATTTCCACTGTATATAACAACTGCTGGCTGATCAGTAAAGACTTTTAATATTCTTCCAGAAACATCATCTTTAAGTTCAGCTGCAGGAATCTTTTTATTTTGATTTAAAATAAAAGGATGATCCAGTCCATTATTTACAATCTTGATTTGAACATCATCAGAATCAAGGGAAGTTTGAAGCAGAGAAAACTCATGGAAATCAAAAGGAGTTCCTTTTACTTCAGATATTTTTACTGGGAGAGTAGCTTCATCTACAGCAATAAAAGCATCTGAGTTAAGTTTTAGATATTCATCAGATATATCTCTTTTAAAATCTCCACTCAGATTAAAATATGAATGATTAGTAAGATTCATATATGTTTCTCTATCTGTAGTTCCATAATATTCAATAGATAGTTCATTATTTTTTAATATATATTTTACAGCAACAGAAATATTTCCTGGAAATCCTTCTTCTAAATGACAACTGTTAAGTGTAAGTTCCAGACCAACAAAGTCATCTCCTTTTATCTCTTTAGAAGCCCATATTTTGTGACTGAAATTATTTATTCCCCCATGGATATTATTTTTTCCATTGTTAGCATTAAGCTTATATGCAGTATTCCCTATTTTTAGCTCAGCATTGGATATTCTTCCAGCATTTCTTCCCACTACAGCTCCAAAATAAGGAGATCTTTCTTCATAATCAGTTATATTATTTAAATTTAAGACTATATTTTCAATCTTTCCATTTTTATCTGGAAAAGAAATTTTCCTTATAATTCCTCCATAATTAAGAATTTCAACTTCTAAAAAATCATTTTTAAGAGTATATAATTTCACTGTTTCATCAAATTTTGTTTTGCCCCAATTTCTAACTGTTAATTCCATTTGTTCTCACCTCTGAGCATTATTCTAACATAAAATAACAATAAAAGATAGAGATAAAAAGTAAAAGTAAAGGATTTTAGAAATAATACAGTAAATAAAATAAATCGTATACATATAAATATAATATTTTTATTATTGAAAAAATGTGGTATATATAAAAGACAAGGGAAAAATATTATACGGAGGGAGATTTAATGAAGAAAAAAATTTTAATATTACTATCTTGTTTATTATCTTTTTTATTGGTTAGTTGTGGGGGAAGTAAGACAGCTGAAAAACCAGCGTCTGCACCAAAGGATACATTAGTATTTGCCCAAATATCTGAATGTAAAACTTTAGATCCACAAGATACAACAGAACAATATTCTCAAAGGATAATAAATGTACTTTATGACAGACTTGTAGAAGTGGATGAAATGACAGGAGAAATAGTACCTGGACTGGCAAAAAGCTGGGAAAGAATAGATGAGAATACTCTTTTGTTTCATCTTAATGAAAATGTAAAATTTCATAATGGAGAAAAACTTACAGCAAATGATGTTAAGTTTACTATTGAAAGAGCTAAAAGTTTACCAAAAGTAGCTCACTTATACAAATTAATAAGCAATATAGAAGTTGTAGATGATAATACAGTAAAAGTTATAACAAGTGAGCCTTTTGCTCCATTGTTAGCTCATTTAAGCCATAAAACTGCTTCAATAATAAGTGAAAAATATTATACTGAAAAAGGGAATAAATATTTTGAAAATCCTGTAGGAACTGGTCCTTATAAATATAAAGACTGGAAAATAGGAGATAGAATAACTTTAGAAGCATTTTCTGAATACTTCAAAGGAGAACCAGCAATAAAATATATAGTTATAAGAGCAGTTCCAGAAGAAAACAGCAGAGTTATTGGACTTGAAACTGGTGAGATTGATATGACTGCTGACCTAGGTGCAGAATCAAGAAAAATAGTTTTAGATAATAAAGATAAAATAAATTATCTTGAATCAAGTGGAATATCTGTAAATTATGTAGGAATAAATACAGATAAAGGTGTTTTAAAAGATAGAGATGTAAGAAGAGCAATAGCAATGGCAATAAATAGAGATGATATTATTAATAGTATCATGATGGGAACAGTAGATAAAGCTAATAGTTTTATAGCTCCAGGAACATTCGGATACAGCCCAGAATCAAAAGTTTTAGAATATAATCCAGAAGAAGCTAAAAGAATAATTCAGGAAAAAGGATTAACAGGAACTAAATTAAGTCTTGGAGTAAGTAACAGCCCTGTAAGAATGCAGATGTGTGAAATAATTCAGGCTCAATTAAAAGAAGTAGGAATAGAAGTGTCTATAGAATCTTTAGAATGGGGAGCTTTCTTAGCTGCAACAGGTAGAGGAGATCTAGATATGTTTACACTTGGATGGGGACCATCTACATATGATGGAGACTATGGATTCTATCCTAATTTTCATAGTTCACAATTAGGTGGAGCTGGAAACAGATCACAATATGTAAATCCAGAAATGGATAAATTATTGGATGAGGCTAAAAAAGAAGTAGATCAAAATAAGAGAAAAGAATTATACAAGCAGGTTGCAGAAATAGTTTATGATGATGTGCCAGTTATTCCTATGTACTATTCTAACAATACAGTAGCTGCTGTAAAGGGAATAGAAGGAGTAAAAGCAACAAGCTATATCAATTTTGATGAATTAAGTTTTAAAAAATAAATCAGCAGAGTAAAGATGGAGGCATAATCAAATGAAAGAACTTATTAATATGATTGAGGAACTGACAAATACTTTTGGAGCTCCTGGATTTGAAGATGAGGTCATAGAAAAAATAAAAAAAGAGGTAAATTTTCTAAGCTCAGAAAGAGATTCAATAAATAATCTATTTATGGGACTCAAAGAAAGAGATTTAAATATACCAACAGTAGCATTAGATTGTCACACTGATGAAGTAGGATTTATAGTGGAAAATATCAATAGAAATGGTTCTATAAGTTTTCTTACTTTAGGTGGATGGTATATAGGGAATATTCCCGCCAGTGCTGTTGTTATTAAAAACAATAAGGGAGAATATATCAGAGGAGTAGTTACATCTAAACCCCCTCACTTTATGACTGAAGAAGAGAAAAGCAGACTTCCAAAAATGTCGGAACTTACTATTGATATAGGAACAAGCAGTTATGAAGAAACTGTTGAACTCTATGGAATAGAAGTGGGAAATTCAATTGTTCCAGATGTAAGTTTTGTATATGATGAAAAAATAGGTATAATGAGAGCAAAAGCTTTTGATAACAGACTTGGATGTGCAGCTTCAATTGAAGTATTGAAAGCTGTTAAGAATAGTGGAATAAAAAATGTCAATGTAGTAGGAGCATTTGCATCACAGGAAGAAGTTGGACTGAGAGGAGCACAGGTAGCTGCTTACAGAGTAAAACCTGATTTTGCAATAGTATTTGAAGGATCACCTGCTGATGATAGTTTTAAAGAGGGAACAGCTTCTCATGGAGCATTAAAAAAAGGTGTTCAGCTGAGAGTTGTAGATGGAGCTATGATATCTAATCCAAGAGTATTAAAGTTTGCAAGAGATATAGCTGATAAAAAGGGAATAAAATACCAAATAATAGCAAGAGAAAAAGGGTCAACTAATGGAGGAAAGTATCATATTTCTGAAACTGGTATTCCTGTACTTGTGCTGGGAATTCCTACAAGATATATTCATACTCATTATTCATATGCCTCAATAGATGATTTAACAGCAGCTATATCATTAGCTGTAGAAGTAATAAAAGAACTGAATAAAGATGTAATAAAATCATTTTAAAAAAATCACCCATGAGATAAATTTATCTTGTGGGTGACTTTTTATTTAACTAATCAGCTTCAAATAAATATTTTTCCATTAAAATGATCCCAAAATATCAGATATTATATAATATCTAGGATTAAAAAATTTTTAATTAAAATTTAAGATTCCCAAAATGGATCAACTTCAGTCTCTCCATAATAATATCCCCCATAAATAGTTACTGACATATTTTTATCAATCTTAGGCATAGCATCTCCAATCCAATGATATACTTCTCCATCTAATGAAAGATACCCCTCTGGATGATTTCCAAAACATATATGTTTTAATAGTTCCATACATTCATTAAAATTTTCACTTTTTGCTATGTAAAAAACATTTTCATCTTCTTTACTGTTCAACTCACTTCCATCTCCAGTGGCAAATGCAAAAAGTTTCTCATCAACATCAGCAATGATAATCATTTCATTCAACTCGTCATCTTCATCCTGCATTTCTTTAAATTTTTTCAAAGCAAGCTTTATATGCTTTGTAAGTTCAGGAACTAAATGCTTATTTCCTACTTCAAAAAAAAGTTTTCCTAATTCATTAATTGATTTTTCACCATATTTTTCCATAATCTCCATATCATACCTCCATAAATAAATTTTGTAAACTATAAATATAGTAACATTTTTTTATAAAACATTTATTCTGACAATTATGATTTTAATTAAATATAAAAAATTTTACTTTTATAAATTTTTTTTACATATCATAATCTTTTTTGTCATCATCATATTTATACTGTTTATAAATAAAAAATATACCTATAACTAAAATAATAAAAACAGTTGCAGAGGATAAAACTATTAAAAGTGTTTTCACAAATACCTCCTTATAAATAACTAACTTTCAATTAATTATATCTAGTTGAATCTTTATATATTTCTCTTTGCTTTTTGTATTCTTTTGAAAGAAATCCTTTGGTTACTTTAATTTGAGGATTATTAATAAGTATTTTTTTTAAGAGAGTTTGAAACAAAGAAATTTTATTAGGCTCTAACATCACTTTTACCTTTTTACCATCATTTTTATAAAAATATATCATTAAAGCATTTTTATATTTTCGAAATACTTCATGTGTATGTATCCATATTACTAAATTGGTATTTAATTTTTCAAGTGAGAATCCCCTGTTTATTATAAGAAGATTCTCACGAAGCAATAAAGGAAGCGAATAAACAGCAAAATTAAGAGAAAGATTTTCTTTTTCTTCAGCAGTAAGAAGAGATTCAAAAATATCTTGATTTTTCCATATAGCTTTCCATGCAAAAAACCATACAAGACAGGCAAGAAAAACTACTATTGTAATAATAATAACAGCAAGAATTGCATCTTCTCGTCTTGATGGACCAACAAGTTCTACAGGGAATCTAGTAGCTTCTTTATAGAAAAGAACAGCAAAGATTATTTCTATACCTAGAAAGATTCCCCATACTAGAAATAAAGACAAGTATTTTATCATATTTTTCATAAAATTTTTCCCCTTTATAGTTTTCTATTCTTCTTCATTATCCTCAGATAAAGTTAGAATTTTTTGAAGATATTGTTGATTCACTTTACTGGCTTCATCTATAGCTTCTTTTAACTCATCTTCACCACCCCATATGCTTTCTATAATTTCATATATAGAATAACTGCTGATTTCACTATTTTCCAGTTCTTCTACAAATTTACTTAAAATATCAGGATTATTTAATCCATCAAAATTACTTCCCTTATAACCATGATTATTTGAATTAATTAAACAAGCAATAACTACAGGAATATTCTCAGAAGTTATGCCGAATTTATCTATATACTCTCCTACAAACCAGCTTGGACTAATAGAGTGTTCAGAATCATTTTGTTCCATAAATTCCTGTACTATATCACCATTTGAAATGTCAGCCAGCCCCAGAGCAAATACAGCATATCCTCCAACTGGAACAGCTTCCTCACTGTCTGCATCACTATAATAATCATATGAATCCATTATAGTATGCACATATTCTTTCATCAATGGGTAAAGTGCTGGATACTTGGCACAGTTATTCCAGAATATATTTGCTTTTGTCTTTTTTAAGTCAGGAATAGGAAGAAATTCTTTTATTTTAGAATTAAATTTTATGCTGTATTCATTAGGGAATCCAGCTTTAATTAGACGAATAATAAATTCAATCATAGCTTTATATGCTTCTTCACACTCTTCTTTTATTTTCAAATCTATTACTTTATCAATGTCATTTCCTAGGCAAGTTACATATTTATCTTTATATTGTACAGTATCAGCTGGAATCTGCCCTGTTCCAAATTTTAATATATTTTTAGCCTCTTTATAGCCCAGTTCACCAGCTTTTTTCAGATAATCTCGCCCATATTGTTTTTCATATTTATCAGTTCCATGTATCAGCATCATCATAGATAACCAGCAGGCAAGAGCCAGTTCTTCATCATTAGGAGTATGATTTTCATTTACCTGAGTAAGTATGGCAGCTCCATTGGCAAAACCATAAATTAGATCAGTCATAGTACTGCTGAATCTAGCTTTTTTGGCTTGTTCAACAAGAGCAGTAAAAAACTCTTTAAGATAGTCTTTGCCAAATTCTTCAAGAAAATCTTGTACAGCCACAGAGCATATTGGAACTAGAGAATTATCTATTTCAGTGATATCAGCAGTTTTATATTCTTCATTTTTTATAAAGTTATATATTAATTCCTTACGTTTATTTAGACGTTTTTCATCTCTAGCTGTTATTCTGGCTTGTTCCCATACCTGTCCCTGCATATGTGGAGCATCTGTAGGAAGAGGGTCACGAGAAACACTTAATGTCACAGTGATTCCAAAGGTAGCATTGTACAATCCTCCATAAGATTCATTATCTACTTTATTTTGCAGCCACTTCTGTATTGTAGGAACTATATCATTTTTAAATATTTCACTTGTCAAAAATTTTAAATCTATATCAGTTTGCTCTTTCATTCTGTGATGGGATACATGAATTCCATTAAATTCAAAAAAACATGTAATTTCATTACTTTCTTGAGTATTGTATTCAGGCTGAGCTTTATAATGATACCAAGAAAAATGAATTCCTTTAGACCAGCCGGGCATAAATTTATCCTTTGGTAATGTTTCTTTTTTCTCAATTGCTTCTCTGATTTCTTTTTCATGAAGTTCAAAGATTTCAATCATTTTGTCTGTTACTGCTTTTACCTTACCTTCCATTTGATCACTCTCCAATATTTTTTCTTCCCAAAGATGTATAGTGTATAATTGGGGATATACTACTACCTTTTATCATAATCTGTGATTGCATACAAGAAAGCTAAATGTTCAATTACGCGCTTTGTAGTTGCCAAAATCAACATAAAATTAGGAAGAAAGATAATTTTAATTCTTTTATAATTTTTTTTTATTTATTAAACAAAGTTAAAATGATTTATAATAAAAAATGCTATATAGAGATAGTACTTTATAAATAAATTTTTTTTATGTTTTATTTTTGAAAAATAAATTTGAAAATTTATCAATAATTTTTACAATAAAACAATAAATAAAACACTATATAATACTATCATATTATATTATTGTGCTATCATAAAATGTGGAGGTTTAGAAAATGAATAAAAAAATTGAAAAGAGACCAAGTTTTTTTGCAGCTATGTTTGTGTTCTTATTTTTGATATTTGCAATGGCAGCACAAATATTTATAATCAAAAACAATGATATAGCACATATTACACTTCTTGGGGTAACAGTAGTAACAGTAATTGTTGCATTTATTTCAGGTTTTACTTGGGAGGATATTCAGGCAGGAATAATGCATGGAGCTAATTTAGCTATGATACCAGCACTTATTTTAATATTAGTGGGAGTAGTTGTGGCAGCATGGATACCAGCAGGAACAATTCCATCAATTATTTATTATGGACTAAAAATTTTAAATCCCAAAATATTCCTATTTACAGTTTGTCTTATTTGCTGTATTGCTTCACTATCTACAGGAAGTTCATGGACTACAGGAGCAACAGTAGGAGTAGCATTTATGGGTATAGGTATGGGACTGAATATTCCACCAGCTATGACAGCAGGAGCAGTTATTTCTGGAGCAATATTTGGAGATAAGATGTCACCAATGTCTGACTCTACAAACTTAGCAGCAGCAGTAGCAGAAGCTGATTTATTTGATCATATTAAAAGTATGATGTACAGCACAGGACCAGCTATAATTATTTCTCTTATTTTATATTTTTTTCTTGGTATGAAATTTAGTGGAGATATTGATTCCTCACAGATAGATTTAATAACAACAGGATTAAAAGAAAATTATTTTATAAGTCCAATAGCATTTTTACCAATGGTAATTGTAATAATATTAGCTGTAAAAAAAGTAAATGGGTTAGCAGTAATGGCAATAGCTGGTTTGTTAGGAGGATTTTTTGCTATAACATTTGGGGGATATGGAATAGGAGAGATAATGAATGCTATGGATTTCGGCTTTGTATCTA
This sequence comes from Fusobacterium sp., assembly GCF_032477075.1. Taxonomy (NCBI): domain Bacteria; kingdom Fusobacteriati; phylum Fusobacteriota; class Fusobacteriia; order Fusobacteriales; family Fusobacteriaceae; genus Fusobacterium; species Fusobacterium sp. Next base: position 52,819 of record NZ_JAWDXO010000017.1, read on the forward strand.
AAACAGGAATAGGGGAGGTAGACAGACTTCTTTCAAGAGGTGGAATGCAGAGTATGATGTGGACAACTTCACTTGGTTTGATAGCATTGAGTTTAGGAGGATTATTTGAAAAAACATATATATTAGATGTACTTCTTGGCAGATTAAAAGGAATTACAAAAAGTACAGGAGGACTTATTACTACCCATGTACTTATGGCAATAGCTATAAACTTTTTTTCAGCAAGTCAGCATATGGCAATTATATTTTCAGGAAGAATGTTAGCTCCAAGTTATAAAGAAAAGGGAATTCAGCCATCTGTATGTTCAAGAGTTTGTGAAGACAGTGCTACTGTGACATCTCCTTTGGTACCTTGGGGATTATGCGGTTTGTTTTTTACAGGAGCATTAGGTGTAAGTACATTTGAATATGCTCCATATACATTCCTTGCTTTTCTGGCGCCACTTATTACAATAGTTTATGGTTGGACAAATAAATTTATTTTTAAAACAGAAAAATAATAAGGTGGTATTTAGAATGGTAAATAGAAAAGAAAGTCTTGATTTATTAAAAAAATTAATAAGTATAAAAAGCAATTATTTTCATGAAAAAGAAATAATGGAGTATTGTTATGATTGGTTTAAGAATAATGATATGAATATTTCATATCATTATTATACAGATAATAAAGTAACTGATTTTAGCGGGATAAATATAATAGGAGAGATGAAAGGGAGTGAAGAAGGACCTGTACTTCTCATAAATGGACACCTTGATACTGTAGAAGAGTGCACTGGCTGGAGTAAAAATCCCTATATCCCCCTTGAAGAAGATGGAAAACTCTATGGATTAGGAGCACTTGATATGAAATCAGGGTGTGCTGCTGCTATGATAGCACTTAGAGAATTTAAAAAAAATATAATGAATTTTAAAGGAAAAATAATATATTCTTTTGTTTCTGATGAAGAAGGACCATATGGACTGGGAACAAATTTTATTCTGAATGATGGCTTAATAAATGAAAGTGATATAGCAATAGTGACAGAACCAAGCAGTGGTTTTCTTCGTATGAAAGAACCTGTCATATGTCTAGGTGCAAGGGGAGGTTATGGATACAGCATTAAAATATATGGAAAATCAAGTCATGCTGCAACTCCTGAATATGGGATAAATGCTGTAGATGAAGCAGGAAAACTTATTGTTGAACTCAGTAAAGCTATTCCAGTGTATGATGAAAAACTTGGACATTCAAGCCATTGTGTAATTGAAATAGAAGGGGGGGGAGCAGCCTGCTCAGTTCCTGATAATGCAGAAGTAAAAATATTCAGACATATAGTACGTGGAGAAAACAAAAATACTATAAAAAAAGAGATAGATGAAGCTGCTATAAGATGTGGATTAAAAGGGCGATATGAAGTAATATTCCGTGAAGCTCCGCTTGAAAATGCAGATGGATTTATGCCATATGTTGTAGATGAAAAATTATTAGAAATAGAAATCTTAAAAGATTCTATAAAAAAAATAACTTCTAAGGAAGCAGAGATAAAATATTTTTCAAGTATTGGGGATTTTAATTCTATAGCCTCTAAACTGAATATTCCTGTTATTATATATGGAGCATCAGGAGATAATTTTCATGGGAGCGATGAAGCAGTAGATATAAAAAGTTTTTATGAAACAGTAGAAGTTCTTTATGATTTTCTTGTTAAATATTTAGCTATACCAAAATAATATTTATAGCTATTTAGAAATTTAGAACTTGATTTCAATAGAAAATGAAAATATAAATTGACAGTTTTTTCATAGCTTTTTCATGAAAGTATTATTGTATATGATATAATAGAGAAAAAAGAAAAGGTGGTTAGTATATGGAGAAAAAAGATATCTCTCTGCTTTTATACAATGGAACTATTTATTCTATGGAGAACAAAATATACAACTGGGTAGCTGTAAAAGATGGAAAAATCTATAAAACTGGATGTAGTGATGAATATAAATCTCTATTGAAACTTACAAAAAAATCTGTTAATTTAAAAGGAAAAACAGTTCTTCCAGGGTTTTATGATTGTCATGTTCATTTAGTACAGACAGGAATAAATATACTTTTTGGAGTAGATTTAAGTGAAGCATCTACTATAATGGAAGTATTGGAATTGATAAAAAAGAAAGCAGATACTCTTAAAGAAGGAGAATTAGTACAGGGAGTAAGATTTAATATCAGTAATATAAAAGAGAATAGGTATCCTACTAGAAAAGAATTAGATAAGATTGTTCCTAATAACCCTGTATGGTTGAATAGTATTGAATATCATACTAGTGTTATAAATTCAATGGCTTTATTACAGCTGAATCTTCCTTATGATATAGAGGGAATGCCAAGAGATGAGAGAAATCTTCCATTAGGAATATTAAGTGGAAAAGCTGGAGCCTTTGTAAAGAATAGAATATCACAGAAAATAGATGACAGAATGAGAGAAAAAGCAGTTGAAAAGGCTCTTTGTACAGCCAGTTATAATGGAGTAACTACTATTCATGCTATGGAAGGGGGTTATAGTTTTAATAATAGAGATGCTGAATTTATTTTGAAAAATAAAGATAAATTTGAACAGGATATTCTTCTTTTTTTTCAGACTATTGATATAACTAAAGCTTATACTCATGATTTGAAAAGATTGGGAGGGGATATTTTTATAGATGGATCTTTTGCATCTAAAACTGCTGCTATTTCCAAGTCATATAAAAGAGAAAAGGATAATTTTGGAAAGTTATATTATAATCAGCATGAATTAAATGCCTTTGCTGAAGAAGCAGTAAAAAATGATATTCAGATAGCTTTTCATGCTATAGGTGACAGAGCTATTGAACAAGCATTAAATGCTATAGAATTTGCACAAAAGAAAAAAAATAGAAGGTCTTTCCGAAATAGAATAGAACATTTTGAACTAGCTACTGATGCACAAATAAAAAAAGTAAAGAAATTGAATATAATATTATCTATGCAGCCTATTTTTGAAACTGTATTTGGTCAAAAAAATGGACTTTATGAGAAAAGACTTGTAAAAAGTTATTCAGATAATTCAAATAGATTTAAAAAAATAGTGGATGAAGGTATTATTATAATAGGAGGATCAGACAGTGATGTATGTGAAATAAATCCTATATTGGGAATACATAGTGCTGTTAATCATCCAAAAAATAAAAGCAGTGTTTCCGTGTTGGAAGCTGTAAATATGTTTACTGTCAATGCTGCTTATGCTTCCTTTGAAGAAAATGAGAAAGGAAGTATTAAGAATGGTAAAATTGCTGATATGGTAGTAATAGACAGAAATATTTTTCAGATAGATAAAAAAGATATAAAAGATGCAAAAGTGAAGATGACTATAAAAGATGGGAACATAATATATGATAATTTCTGAGGTGTATGACATTGGATAAACTGAAATTAAAACTATTAGGGAATACTCAGATATTTTTTAATGATACAAATATAACTCCTCTTTTAAGTGGGAAATCAATAGCTCTCTTGGCATATTTATCTTTTTATAGAGAAATAAGGCATAAAAGAAATAAAATAGTATATTTTTTATGGGGAAACAGTCAGGACAGTTCTGCAAAATATAATTTACGATATAATTTATGGTCTATCAATAAAATTATAAAAAATCAGTCATTGGAAAAATTAATTGATTCTGTAGGAAAAGAACTTTATATAAATTCTAAAATAGATATTGAACTAGATATAGATAATTTACTAAAGATTGAGAAAGAATTGAAATCTGGTGTATATACAATAGAAAATATAATTTTAGAAAAGGAAAAATATAGAGAACTTTTTCTTGATGGAATATATATAAAGGAATGTTTTGAATTTAATGACTGGGTATACAATAAAAGAGAAGAATTTCAAAAAATTTATATTACTATGATAAAAATTTTGTTAGAATATTACCAATTAAATAAGATGCATAATGATTCTATAAAAATATTAAAAGAATTAATTAATTTAAATCCTTATAATGAGGAAAATTATATCCAGATAATTAAAGGGTTTCTTGCCCTTAATGACAAAAAAAATGCTTTGCTTTATTATAATAAATGTATAAATATCTTTAGAGAAGAATTAAATATATCTCCAACAGAATTTTTATTAGAGTGGAAAGAAACAATTAAAGAGTCTTCTGTACCTAAAAATGTAAAGTCTCATAAAATAAATATATTTTTAAGAGAAGAAGAGGAAAAAAAGATTCTTACTGTAGAGTGTTTTCCCAGTAGAATAGAATATAGTTTTCTATATGAATTATCAGATATTATTATAAAAAATATGGAGATAAAGGATAAGGTTCTTTTAAAAGAGATATCTTATATTAATTCAGAAGCAGAAATTCAAGATAATTCTTATTATCCTGATAATGAAGTTTATAAAATAAGATTATTTAATTCTTTTATAAAACTTTTGAATATTTTTTCTGAAGGAAATGAACTGTTCCTTGTAATAAGAAATTTTCATTTTATAGATAAAATCTCCTTTGATTTTTTTAAATATCTAGTGTTTTCTAATAAAGTTGAAGGGAATATCTATCTTACAAATACATTAAATTGTGAGGAATTATCATTTATAGAAAAGTATATAACTGTACATAAAAATTAAATAATAGATTGTTTAAAAAAAAGTAGAAGCTGTTGTAAATTGATAGTTTTGAACTAAAATAAAGTTAAAGGAAAAAATAGAAAATAAAGAGAGATAGACAAAAACCAGCAGAGAAAGTATTGAAAAATAAAGATGAAAAACCTAACAAGGGGACTAAATCCACATAAGTGGAATTTAAACTATCTATCTGTTGTAAAATAATGAGCTATTGGAACTCCAGACTAAATCTATATAAATAAAAAAATATTTTAGTAAAAAAATCATCACCCATGAGGTAAATTTACCTTGTTGGTGATTTTTTGTTATGGTAGGAAATTTTTGATAAAAAAATAGCTTTAATATTAAAATAAATCACAGTATTTTTTTAGGAACTGTGATGAGAATAATGAACTTTTTAAAGTGGAAAAATAAAAAAAATGGAGGAACAGCTGATGAAGCAGTGCAAGAATTAAAATATACAGCAAAAGTATTCTTTAAAACTGTAAAAAAAATTTACAGTATACTTATATGGATAAAGGCGAACTCTCCCAACTTCCAACATTAACGATTATAACCTTTAAGATTATAAAAGTCAAGATATAATATTTGTGTGTAAAAAAGCATCTTAAAATTGACATCTTAAAAATAGAGCTCTTTAT
>NZ_JAWDXO010000018.1 GCF_032477075.1 Fusobacterium sp.
TGGTGCTGTTACTGTTATTTTATCAACAGCTGCTGGTGTTGTCACTGTTACTGATACTCCTGCAGGAGCCACTGGAACAGCTACTACTGGTGCTGTGATTGTTGGTATTCCTACTATTGCAGGAGTTACTGTTCCAGGAAGTCCTCCTAAGTTTACACTTGGTGCTGATGCTGTTACTGATATACTTGGATTTACTACTGGTAAATCTGGCTGTATTGGTTTTATATTTGCTCCTACCTCAATTGTTTCTCTGAATACTTCATTATCAACAGCTACTCCATTTCCAGCCATTATTTTATCTTTTCCTATATTTCCAGAAGATCTGAGTAGACTTCTTCCACTTGTTGTTCCATAGTGCTTATTGATTGCATCTATTGTTTCTTTAAACTCCTCATTTGTTCTGTCTTTCATCTTTCCACTATCTAAATATTGATATGATAAAAAAACTTGTGTACTTGGTATTAAAGGTTTAGAATAAAAATCTCCCTTTCTTACAAGTTCTACAAAATCTGAGTTGTATTCTTTTATTAATCTTTCATTTTCTGCTATCTTCCTTCTTATTTCTTCGCGCTCTGTCTGTATTTTTGTTAAAAGATCACTTTTAGTTTCCTGTATTTCCTCTGCTTATGTCACCTTTTCTCATAAAATCTTCCCCCTATTTAATTTCCTGCTCTTACTTTTTGCTCCATTCTGTCTAATCTGCTCAAGTATTCATTAAGTTTTTCATTTTCAAGTAACAGAAGTTCAATCTCATTATTATTAGTTTTGAACTTATCATATACTTCATCAAACTTCTGACTTAAAAATACTCTGTTTTCATCTGCTTCCATTCCCAGAACTTCTTCAAGCTTCATGATTTCTTCTTCTTCCATTTTCAAAAAAGCCATTCTTTCCTTTCCTATTTCAAAAGCTGCCCCTGCTGCTGCTGTTCTAGCTTCAGTAGTGTTTTCACTTCTGAATACTTTTTCCTCAAGAGATCCTGTATTTCTCTTCTTATCTGTTCAAGAACTTTTTTTCCCTCTTTTTCACTTATTTCTTGTGAATAAAGTGCTGTTGTCAAACAAGATAGAAAAAGAAATATCCCCAAAATTTTCTTCATACTTCTTTCCTCCTTTTGTAGTTTTTGTCAAACAAATAATACATTTTAATTCTTTAAACCATTTTAATTTAGTCCAGTTTTATAATTTAAAAATGTATTATTTGTAAATAAAAAGAACTTTTATAGAACAATTATAACATAATGTGCTTTTTTTTTGAAGAATATATTTCTTAAGATACTTAGATAATCTATTATTTTATTAAAAATAAAAAAATAATACAGTTACGTTCTAAAAAAAATCAGGCAAACAAAAAAAGAGAATAGTTTCTTAAAACCATTCTCTTTTACAACAATTTTTTTCTATTTTTCAATTATTTTCTTAGGTTTAACCCATTCAGATTCTTTTCCTAAAGTATAATTTTTTATAAAATTATTTTTATAATCTTCAAACTTATTTGCTAATATAGCTTTTCTTGCATTTTTCATCAATTTTAAAAGGAAATATAGGTTATGATAAGTAGCAAGTCTCTGTCCAAGAATCTCTTCAGCTTTAAACAAATGCCTTATATAACCTCTTGTATAATTCTTACATACATAACAACTGCACTCTTCATCAAGTGGTCTATCATCTTCAGCATAAGAAGCATTTTTTATGACAAGTCTTCCATATTTTGTAAATACAGTTCCATGCCTTCCAATTCTACTAGGTTGTACGCAATCCATCATATCTATTCCTGCCTCAATAGCTTCCAGCATATCAAGAGGTTCCCCTACCCCCATTAGATATCTAGGTTTCTCTACAGGGCATTTTTCTACTATATGATGAAGTATTCTATACATATCTTCTCTAGGTTCACCTACAGCAAGGCCTCCTATTGCATAACCTGAAAAACTTTTGTCCATCTCCATAAGTTCACTTAAACTTTTATCCCTAAGATCTTCATAAACCCCACCTTGAACAATTGCAAATAACCCTTGTTCATTGGGTTTTTTATGAGCTTCTATACATCTTTTCGCCCATCTGGTAGTTCTCTCAATAGATGGAATTATATATTCCCTTGCTGATAGCCCTGGTGGACATTCATCAAAAAGCATTACTATATCAGATCCAAGATTATTTTGGATATCTATTGATTTTTCAGGTGAGAGAAAATGTTTTGAACCATCTATATGTGAACTAAACTTTACTCCTTCTTCTGTGATTTTTCTCAAAGCTCCAAGACTAAATACCTGAAATCCACCACTGTCAGTAAGTATGGGTCTATTCCAGTTCATAAACTTATGAAGTCCTCCAAATTTTGCTATTAGCTCATCTCCTGGCCTTAGATAAAGATGGTACGTGTTTCCAAGAATTATTTCAGCTCCAATAGTTTCCAGTTCTTCTGGTGTCATAGTTTTTACAGTTGCCTGTGTCCCAACAGGCATGAATACAGGTGTTTCTATTTCTCCATGTGGAGTTGTTATTTTTCCTGCTCTGGCTTTACCCTGATTTTTTACCAGTTCATATGTAACAGGCAATTTAATTGTCATATATTCTCCTATCTTATGTTATCTGTCTACTGATATTACATTTTTTAATTTTATTATATTATTTAATAAATATTTGTACTCACTCTTGTCACTTATCTCAATAGTCAATTTTATATTTATAAGCTTCTCTCCATTTTTGTTTATTTCATTTGAATTTACAGAAACAAGATTTATTTTATGATTTGCTATTGTATTGATGAGCTCTAAAAGTATGTTAGGTTTGTCATAAACAAGAACATTAAATGTAAATTTATATTTATTTACTTTTTTTTCTGTCAGAGATTTATCCCATGCTACTTCTATTTCTCTAGAAGGGTCATGTTCTATCATACTTTTTAAGTTTTTACAATCTTTGCGATGAACTGTTATTCCTGTAAGTTTAGTCACATAACCTGTTATTTCATCTCCAGGCAGAGGTGTACAACATCTTGCAAATCTTATAAGAGTATTATTCACTCCATCAATGACTATTCCAAAATCATTTTTATCAGAAGTACTTTTTTCTTTCTCTTTTTTCTTTTCTATAAGCTCATCAATATTGATATTTGAAATAGCTCTCTCTTTTTCTATTCGTGTTCTAAGTTTTTTTATAATAACATCTATTTTACTTCTCTTTTCTCCCACATGGTAATAAAAATCATCTAGATTACTAATATTATTCTTTTCCATATGTTTTTTAATGATAGGGTCCTCTTCCATCTCTTTCAGAGATATTCCTAATTTTCCTAATTCTCTCTCAAGATTTTCTCTACCATTCTTTATTGTTTCATCCATTATCTGTTCTTTAAGGAGTTTTCTAATTTTACTTTTTGCTCCATGAGTAACTACTATATCCAACCAATCTTTTGCAGGTCCTTTTGAATTTTTAGCAGTAATTATCTCTACTCTATCTCCATTTTGCAATTTATAATCAAGTGTAACTATCTTCCCATTAACTTTAGCTCCCACACATTTACATCCTATCTGTGTATGTATTGCAAAAGCAAAATCCAAAGGTGTAGATCCTTGTGGAAGTTCCAGTATATCTCCTTTGGGTGAAAATACAAAAACTGTTTCATTCATTATATCTTCAGTTACACTTTTAATAAAGTCCTGTGTATCTTCAGCTTCATTTTGAAGTTCCAATATATTTCTAAGCCATCCATATACCTGATCTCCTTTTGTAACTTTTGTTTTTTCTTTATAACTCCAATGAGCAGCTATTCCTTCTTCAGCTACTCTATCCATTTCTTCTGTTCTTATTTGTATTTCAATGAATTTACCCTGTGGACCAACTATTGTTGTATGTATGGATTGGTAATTATTAGATTTTGGTACTGCTATATAATCTTTAAATCTTCCAGGTACAGGTTTGAAATGACTATGTATAACTCCAAGAGTATTGTAGCATTCACCTTCTGTGTCTACAATTATACGTACTCCCATAAGATCGTATATATCATCAAATTCTTTTCCTTTTTCATACATTTTTTTATATATACTATAAAAATGTTTAAATCTTCCTTTAACATTACCTTTAATACCTGTATCATGTAAAAGTTTTACTATAGTTTTTATAAAGCTTTCTACATACTTGCTTCTTTCATCCCTTTTACTATCTATTAAAGACTTAATATGTTCATATTCTTCTGGTTTTAAATAACGCAAACATAAATCTTCAAGTTCCCATTTTATTTTTGCTATTCCCAATCTATGAGCAAGAGGGGCATATATATCTAGAGTCTCTTGTGATATAGCAATCTGTTTTTCAGGTTTCATATATTTTAATGTTCTCATATTATGAAGTCTGTCAGAAAGTTTAATTATTATAACTCTAAGATTTTGTGCCATGGCAAGAATCATTTTTCTTATATTTTCATCTTGCTTTTTAGTACCATTAGGAAGGCTTTTTAGTTTTGTAACTCCATCAACAAGTGTTGCTACTGTATCTCCAAAATTATACTTGATATCTGCTAAAGTTATTAATGTATCTTCAACTATATCATGAAGTATTCCTGCTACAATAGTATCTGTATCCATTTTCATATCTATAAGAATTTTAGTAACTTCCACAGGATGCATGATATAATCTTCTCCAGATTTTCTATATTGTCCTTCATGACATTCCTCAGCAAAATATAGAGCTAGTTTGATTTTTTCTAGATCTACTTTTAAATTATTCTTATTTATCTGATTTACAATTTCTTCCCAATAGTTCATATATTTCCTCTTTTCTATAATGTGATTTCATTTTAAAAGAACCTAAAATAAAAAAGCCCAACCAAAACAAGTAAATTCTGAGTCAGGCTTCTGCTATTCTAATATTTCATCAAAGTCAAAGTAGGATAATTTTTAAGTTTTTCCATTCCTTTCAACTCTTCAAGTTCAATTAAAAATGCTAGTCCCGCAACTATTCCTCCTAGAGATTCAACTAGTTCTATAACTGCTTCTATTGTTCCACCTGTTGCTAGTAAATCATCTATTATTAAAATCCTCTGTCCAGGTTTGATAGAATCTTTATGGATACATAAAACATTTGATCCATATTCAAGATCATATGAATATTCCACTACTTCTCTTGGAAGTTTTCCTGGTTTCCTAACTGGAACAAATCCTATTCCTAAAGCATATGAGACTGGACACCCAAAAATGAATCCTCTAGCTTCTGGCCCAACTACCACATCTATATTATGTTCTTTAGCAAAATTTACTATTTGCTCAGTAGCTTCTTTATAAGCTTCTCCATCATTCATTAAGGGAGTTATATCTCTAAATACAATTCCTTTTTTGGGAAAATCTAATACAGTTGCTACATATTTTTTCAAGTCCATTTCACTTCACCCCATTAATTCTCTATGCTATTTCTATTTAAACTTTTTTTAAGTTCTATATATTCTGGTTTATATTTATAATTATTTGAAATTAATTTAAATGAATTAAGTGCTTTTTTTTCCTCTCCATTTTCTAAATACAAAGTTGAAAGTATTAAAAAAAGCTCATCATCTCCACCATATTCTGATATATATCTTAACAATATCTTTGTTGCTGAATCTTTTTCATTGAATATAGTTGATAAAGAATCACAATATAAAATTATATAGTCTCTTTCATTACTATAATTATCATATTTTTTATTCAATAAAGAATATAAATTTTCTTTTTTATCCAATTTTATGAGATTATTCTTAATTGTATGATACAATCTCATATCATATTTTTCTTCCTGTACTTCTTTTAGATAATTATATGATTTTTCATAGTCATTTTTTGCATAAGCTATATATCCTCTAAGTTTCAAAATATCATTATCATTTGAATTTTTAAAAAACATATTAAGATATTTTTCTGCTTTTTCAAACTGTTTATCTCTATAATAGACATTAGCCAAATTTTTTATAACACTTTCATCATTTGGGGCTATCTCATAAGCTTTTTCTAAATAATAAATAGCTGCTTCTTTATTGCCAAGTTCACAATTCACTATTGCCATCTCTTTCATTACCATAAGATTTTTTGAATCATTTTTATATATTTGCTCATACTCTTTTAAAGCTTCCTTTTTCTTCCCCTTATGATAAAGATTTACTCCCTTTATAAAAGCATGATCATTTTGAATAAGATTTTTTTCTCTTTTACCAGCTCCAGAGCATCCACTCAAAAGTAATATTCCTAATAAAAAAAATATTTTTTTCATTCTACTGTTATCTGCTCCTGTTCTTCATTTTTTTCTTCTAAATGTTTTTCTGGCAGAATAACTCCCCCAGATATTATTAATTTAACTGCATCATCAACTTTTATATCTAATATTTTTACATCTTTTGCATTTATAACTATAAACATCCCAGAAGTTGGATTAGGTGAAGTTGGAATAAAAATATTATACATTCTTTCTATTCCTACTGCTTTTTCTACAGTTGGATTGCTTTCAGATGTTAAAAATCCTATACTATAGATTCCTTTTCTAGGATATTCTATTGCTACTACTTTTTGATAAGTTTTTGACCTATCAGAAGTAATAACATCTGTTATTTGGCTTATTGTAGAATATATCTGATTTATAAATGGTATTTTAGCTAAAAAAACCTTTGCTTTTTTAGCTATTTTTGCAAAAAATACCATTTTTAATGTAAGACCTACAAAACAAATGAATACAATCATTGTAACTAATGATAATACATATGTTAATACTTGGAAATAAAATAAATAATCTTCCTCTCCTACCAAATTTAATATAATTTCTTTTATTACTTTTGTAACAAAAGAATCATTTAAAACTATCATTACTAAACTCATTATCCAGTTAAAGATATATAATGTCAGTACTAATGGGAGAAGAGAAAATAATCCTGCATAAAAATAACTTTTTATATGTTTAGTCATCAGACTGCTGCTCCTTTTCTATTAGAACCTTTGATACTCTCATTTTATTTATTTCTAATACTTTCAGTTTAACTCCATTGAATTTAAGTTCATCTCCAATAGTAGCTAATCTTCCTAATTCAGTAACAATCAATCCCCCAAGACTTTCATAATCATCAGACTCTGGAAGGTTTAAAGAAAGTTCTTTATCCAAAGTTTCTATATCTATCATAGCATCTACTTCATAGCTGTTTTCATCTATTTGTGTGACAAATTCTTCTTCTTCAGTATCAAATTCATCACGTATTTCACCAACTATTTCTTCTATAAGATCTTCTATAGTAAGAAGTCCTACTATTCCTCCATATTCATCCAATACTAATGCTATATGTACTTTAAGAGCTTTGAATTCTTTTAATATTTCTATAATAGATTTAGTTTCAGGAACAAAATATCCAGGCCTGATAAAATTTTTAATAGAAACATTTGTGTTCCCATCTTTTATACAATTCATTATATCTTTTATATAAAGCACTCCCAGTATATTATCAATAGTATCTTCATATACTGGTATCCTAGAAAATCCATTGTCTACCATTTCATACCAGATATCGTCTATTGTTTTATTTCCTTCAAATGCAAGCATTGCAGTTCTAGGTGTCATTACTTCTTTAGCAGAAGTCTCTCCAAAACCTACTATAGAATGAATCATTTCTTTTTCATCTTCTTCTATTATTCCTTCGGCCTCTCCCACATTTACAAAAGAAATTATATCTTCTTCTGTTATCATCAATGTCTCATCTTCTAGCTCTATTCCAAGAAGTCTTCCTATAAATTTTGATATCCATATCAATATTTTGATCAATGGCTTTGTAAAAAAGCTAAACCAATAAACAATAACTATAACCACTCCTGCTATCTTTAATGAATGATTTTTAGCTATTATTTTTGGAGTTATCTCTCCAAATACTAATATAACAATAGTCATTCCAATAGTTGCAACAGCAACTGATTTGCTTGAAGTTCCCATAAATTGAATAGTAACTATAGTTGCTATTGAAGAAGCAAGTATATTAACTATATTGTTTCCTAACAACAATCCTGTAAGCATCTCATTCGGATTTTTTAACCATTTTTTTAAAAGATTTACTTGCTCACTATGCTTTCCATCTTCCAATTTTTCTAAATGTATACTTCTAAATGCTGTTAAAGCAGTTTCTGAAGCAGAAAAAAATCCCGATAACAAAATTAAAAACACAAGTAACACAACATTTTGGTACGTGTCCACTTTTACTCATACACCTTCCTTATTTTTTAAACTAATAACATTTATTTATTAAATCACTCTTTGTGATTATTCCAACTAATTTTTCATTTTCTATAACTAAAACATAATTATATCCTTTATTGAGCATATTTGTAACTACATCTTCTAAATCATCATTTAAAGCAGCAGTATAAAAATCTTTCTGCATAATATCTTCTACTTTAAATGAAATAAATTTTTTCAAGCTTTCCTTATATCCTTTACTATTAGGAAGCGCTATCATTACTTCCCAAAATGCAATAACTGGTGGTAATGGAGTTTTTCCTTGTTTTATAAGTATATCTTCCCTTGTTACTACACCAATTACTTTATCCCCATCCACTACTGGAAGTTTTCCAAATCCTTGATTTTTCATTATAAAAATGATATCTCCCAGAAGAGTATCTTTCCCTATTGTGACTATATTTTTATTATATACATCCTTAACTTTTTTCATAGAACACCTCCATGTTATATAATCTTACCATATAATTTATCAAAAAACAACATAACTTCAGTATATCTCCAAGATACAATCATTTTTTTATACTTGAATTTTATAAATTTTATAGAAGATTTGCAAAGAATACCTTTTAGTATATATGTATACTGCAAAAAAGTCAAATTTCATTTAAAAAAAATAAAAACCAGAAAGAATCTGGCTTTATTTTATAGAAAATAATTTGTCACCTTTCTTAATAAGTTGGCCATCTTCCACTAAAATTTTTACTATTGTACAATTTTTATGTGATTTAACCTCGTTCATAAGTTTCATTGCTTCTATTATACATAATGTATCTCCTGTTGAAACTGTTTGTCCTTCTGTTACAAATGCTGGATTCCCTGGAGCTGATGATTTATAGAAAGTTCCTACCATTGGAGAATTTATTGTTTCCATTTCTTCTGTTTCTATTGCAGTTTCTATAATTGTCTCTACAACACCTTCCTCAGCATTTTGCACTATTGCAGCTTTAGAAATTGTTGACACTGTTTCTACCATTGCTGGTATTTCTTTTTTTAATGTTACTTTTGCTCCTTCACTTTCTATAACTACTTCATTTAAATTATATTTCTCAATATTTTCTGCTAAATCTTTTATAATTTTTAAATCAATTTTCATCTTTTCCTCCAAATTTAGTTGCTTCCTATTATTCTTAAATCTTTTACTCCATCAACTTCTGATATTCTTTCCAGCATCCCCTCTATCTTTCTAAGCATATTTTCAGTAGTCTGAAGTGATATAGTCGATTTAGCAATTCCATCTATAGCAATATTTTGTATTATTGTAAGTATATTCATATCTTCAGTAGCTATTATTTCTAAAACTTTTGCAAGAATACCTGGTTTATCCACAAGTGACATATGAATACTAAATACTTTATCTTTTCCGCTTTCAAAGAAAGGTTTAATAAAATCTTTATATTTATAATATGTACTTCTGCTTATCCCTACTTTTTTTATTGCTTCATACTTGGAAATTTTACTGTGTTGCACCAAATCGTTAACCTTAATTACGCTCTGAATAGAGTTTGGTAGTATTCTTTTATCAACAATGTAATACTCTCTCTTTTCTTTTTCGTTCATCTATCTTCTCCCTCCATATCTTTAAGTATATTTATATTCCTCTGTTATTTTTAAAAGCCTCCACTGTGTTATGAAAAAGCATTGCAACAGTCATTGGCCCAACTCCTCCTGGAACTGGAGTTATATATGCTGCTTTCTTTTCAATTTCTTTAAAATCCACATCTCCAAAAAGTCCATCTTCTGTTCTATTTATTCCTACATCTATCACTACTGCTCCATTTTTTACCATATCCTCTGTTACAAATTTAGCAGCTCCAATTGCCACTACAAGTATATCTGCATTTTTAGTTTTTTCTTTGAGATTTTTTGTTTTACTGTTGCATACTGTAACAGTTGCTCCAGCATTTATAAAAAATCCTGCCATAGGTTTTCCAACTATATTGCTTCTTCCTATAATAGTTACATCTTTTCCTTGCAGCTCTATTGAATACTTCTTTAACAGTTCCATTATTCCTAATGGAGTACATGGCTTTAATGAAGTTTTATTCCCTAAAAAAAGCAGTCCTAAATTTTCAGGCTTAAACCCATCTACATCTTTTTCTAAAGCAATTTTCTGTATAACCTTATTTTCATCTATATGTTTTGGAAGTGGCAGCTGTACAAGCATTCCATCTACTTTTCTGTCTTTATTAAGCTCATCTATTGTTTCTAATAGTTTTTTCTCACTTACATCTTCTGGAAGAAAATGTGGAAAACACTCTATGCCTATCTCTTTGCAACCTTTTATTTTTGAATTTACATATATTTTCGATGCTGGATTTTCTCCAACCATTACTATTGCAAATCCAGGTACAAGCTCAGTTTTATTTTTTATTTCTGCTAATTCTTTTTTAAGCTCTTCTTTTATCTGAGAAGAGATATTCTTTCCATCTAATATCATAGTTTCTCCTTCCAGCTGTACAGTTAATTTAATATATCTCCTTTTTTAAGAACATTCCCATTTATAATATCTGTCCCATTTAAGAGTTTTTTATTTTCAGGCTTCACTTCTGTCAGTATAACACTTCCATTTCCAGTTTTTATAATAACTCCTGTGCCTTTTTTTACATCCACAACTTCTCCAATTATTCCTTCATCATAACTTTTAAAATTTTCTTTTACACTATATATTTTAAATATTTTATCATTTAAAATTGTATAAGCACTTGGAAAAGGATTCATTCCCCTTACAAAATTAAATATTTCTCTTTCAGTTTTCTTCCAATCTATTTTACAATCCTTTTTTTTAAAAGGTTTTACAAAAGTTGCTTCCGAATGATCTTGTGCTACTCTTGGAGCTTTTCCTTTCTCTATAAGCATTACCGCTTTTAAAAGAGCTTCTGCTCCCAAATCTTTCAGCCTATCATGGAGAGTCAGAAAGTTATCCTCATCTTTTATTTCAGTTGAAACACTGAGTATAATATCTCCAGCATCTAATTCTTCTGCAATATACATTATAGTTACCCCTGTTTCCTTCTCTCCATGTATCAAAGCTGCATTTATAGGTGCTGCTCCTCTATATTTCGGAAGAAGAGATGAATGAACATTTATAACTCCATATTTTGGTATATCTATTATTTCTTTAGGAAGTATCTTTCCATAAGCTACTACCACAATTAAATCTGGATCTAATTCTTTGATTGTATTTTGAATTTCCTCAGTTTTTAAACTACTTGGTTGATATACAGGTATATTATGTTCTAAAGCATATTCCTTTACTGGAGTAAATCTTATTTTTTTTCCTCTCATATTTGGTTTATCTACTTTTGTAAAAGCACCTATTATTTCATATTTCGAGTTTAATACATCAAAACAAGGAACTGCAAATTCAGGAGTTCCCATAAAAAGTATTCTCATTATTTCACCTGCTTCTAATCTTTTTTGTCATTATCTTTATTTATATTTTCTACAATTTCTATAAAAGACTTTATATCATTAAATTCTTTATATACTGAAGCAAATCTCACGTATGCTACTTGATCTATACTTTTCAGTCTTTCCATTACCATTTCTCCTAATTCTTGAGTTGTAATTTCTCCTCTCAATGAATTTTGAATAGTTTTTTCTATTTCAAGAACAAAAGTTTCAAGACTCTCTCTACTTATATTTCTTTTTACTGTAGCTGCTACAAGTCCTCTCATAAGCTTATTTCTATCAAATTTATCTCTTCTTTTATCCTTTTTCACTATGTACAAAGGAGTTTCTTCTACTTTTTCAAAAGTAGTGAATCTCTTTTCACATTTTATGCATTCACGACGTCTCTTGATCGAATATCCATCCATAAAAGAACGGCTATCTACTACTTTTGTATCTTCAGAATTACAAAATGGACATTTCATTTCTATCACCTATATTGATTCTTTTTTATTTATACATTCTAGAACTTCTCCAGGAGTTTTACACGAAAGCAATTCATTTCTAAAACTTTCTTCTCTTATTAATCTTGATATTCTTGCTAAAACTTTTAAATATACTTGACTATCTTTGATAGGTGAAGCAAATACAAAGAACAGATTTACATTTTCGTTGTCCAAAGCTTTAAAATCTATTTTTTCATTGCTTATACCAAATGCTATTGTTAATTTTTCAGCAGCATCAGTTTTAGCATGGGGAATGGCCACTCCTTTTCCAATTCCAGTACTACCTAATTTTTCTCTCTCTACTAATGCTTTATATATAGCATTCCCTGCATTACTCACATCAGGAGATAATCCAATAAGCTCTGCAAGCTCCATTAAAACATCCTCTTTATTTTTTGATTTTAAATTAAGAGATATTAAATCTTCTGACATGTAATCAGTGATCTTTACTATATTAATCATTCTCTACCCCCATTAAATAATTTTTTAATTTTAGTTCTATTCCCAGATGAAAATTTAAATATTTTTCAAAAAGAAATATCACATTTTTTATATCCTTAATACTGTATTCTTCATCAATAATACTTTTCACTTTTTCATTTAAAAGTTTTTCCACTATCTCTTTTTCTTTAGGGGATACTTTGAAAAATACTTCTGTTCCCTCTATTAAAAAAGTATTTTTTTCAAAAGAAAAACAGTAACCTACCCCAGTTGAAAATCCTAGCCCTTCATCTTTGATCACTTTAAAAAGGTAAAAAGCTGTCAATATGTAATTCTTTTTTTCATTATTACTCTTTTTTAAAAAATTTAAGCTTTTCAAAGTAAGTGAAAATAATTCTTTTTTTCTATTATTATCAACAAGAATCGAATTTAATATAGAAGTTATATATAGTCCGATTCCCAACACTTCTATATTCTCTTTTATCTCACTAAATGAATCAATTGTAATCAAGTTAGAAAGTATAAAATTTTCTCCTTTTTTATAAAAAGTAAATTTTGATAAAGCTAATATATCAGTAGAACTTTGTTCTCTTCTTTTGCTTTTTCTTATACCTTTCACAATAACATTTACTTTTCCAAATGTTTCTGTAAAAATAGTTATGTATCTATCAGCTTCTCCAAAATCTTTCTTATTTATAACTATCCCATTACTATCAAAAAACTTCATTATTCCAGCACAAATTCCTTCTCATCAAATTTAGGATCAATTTGATAATTTATTATATTAATAAGTCCAATTTTAATTTCATCATCAAAAAGTTCAAAAGAAACTGGAAGGAGGT
This sequence comes from Fusobacterium sp., assembly GCF_032477075.1. NCBI lineage: Bacteria > Fusobacteriati > Fusobacteriota > Fusobacteriia > Fusobacteriales > Fusobacteriaceae > Fusobacterium > Fusobacterium sp. Next base: position 13,420 of record NZ_JAWDXO010000018.1, read on the forward strand.
AACCATTTGTTCTTTCAAACTTACTAAATTTTATTGTTACTCCATCTTCAAGAGATATTTCTTTTATCTCATTATTATAATACTTCTTTCTAAAATTAATATCTTTTTTTTCTTTTTCAAAAATATAATTTATAACTTCTATTATTCTATTCTCATCATTACTTATTTTTTCATGACTAATCTGTTGAAAAATTGGCAAGTAAATTGTTTTTTCATTTCCATTATAAATATAAAGCTCCCCTTTATTCAATTCTGGAAATGTAATTTCTTTTTTTATTTTATCAGGAACTTGAAATTTTACATCATATCCAGTTTCTCGTTCTTTTCCATTTACTACAAGAATTTCTTGAGTAGAAAAAGCTAAATTTTTGATATCTGAAATTCTTTTTTCTGAAGAAAAAGCTGTAAAAAATATCAAAAGAAAACATGTTAAAATCCATTTCTTCATTCTTTCTCCTTTGGTATAATAACCAGAACTTCATTAAGATTTAATACATCTATATCGGTTTTTATTTTAATACTTCTAAATATTTCACTTTCATCTTCATTTATATCTGAAATGTATCCTATATATAATCCCTTTGGATATATATCACTAATACCTGAAGTATACACTTTTCCACCTGATTTTATAGTATTTTCAAAAGTATTTGGTTCAAAATAAAGTTCACCATTTCCTTCATTACTTCCTTTAGCTATTCCAAGCATATCATTTTCAGTCAAAGCACTTATATTAAAGTTTTCTCCTGTTATCATATCAACCATTGAATAGTCATCATAAACTTTCCCTATTTTCCCTATCAGGTTTTTTCCAGATAGTACAATCATATCCTTTACCATACCATCATTTTTACCTAAATCAATATAAAATCTTTCATAAAGATTACTTGGAGTTCTAAAGTTAACCCTTGCTACTCTCAAATCTTTCTGATTTTCCTCTTTCATTTCTAAAAGCTTTTTGAGCCTTTCATTTTCTTCTACAAGAGTAACATTAAATTCCATAACCATATCTAATTTTACATTTTCAGTTTTCAGCCTCTTATTTTCTTCTAAGATATGTTTATATTCTGTAACAGCATATGAAGTCTCCTTAAAATAATTTCCAGTATTATAGATTGATTTTTGAACTGGAAAAAAAAGATATCCTACACCATCTATAATATGATTAAGAGCTCCTCTAAAGAAAAAGAGGAGCAATATAATCCCTATAAACAAAAACAATATTTTATTCTTCTTGTTAGAGGACTTATCTTTTCTTATCATTTAGATAATTCCTTTGAAATTTCAAGAACTAATTTTGCTGTATTTACCATATCTTGTATTTCAATAAATTCCTCTTTAGTGTGAACTTTACTCATTCCTACTGCAAGATTTACTGCATTAAACCCTTTTGCATTATAAACATTAGCATCACTTCCACCACCGGATGATTTTTGTATGCATTCCAATCCAATATTTGTACAGGCTTTAGCAAAATATTTTAATATCTCTGATTCAGGATCTAATGTAAATCCATCATATCCTTTTTTAACATCATTAATAAATTCTGCCCCAAATTCTTTAGCTGTGGCTGCAAATATATCATTAGTTTCCTTTAAAAGATTATCTAGTTTTTCTCCTTGAAAGCTTCTTGCTTCATACATTATAGATAATTCAGGCATTACTATATTAACAGCTTCTCCTCCTCTTACTATACCTATGTTTGAAGTAGTTTCACTGTCTATTCTTCCTAATTTTATTTTAGTTATTGCATGAGAAGCAACAGTTAAAGCATTTATTCCATTTTCAGGAGATATTCCTGCATGAGCTGGTTTTCCTATTATTTTCATTTCTCCTTTTGCTGAATATGGTGCCTGTACAATTGCTATTCCAGGTTTTCCACTTGAATCAAGAATAAAAGAATAATTTGGTGAATATTTTTCTATATCAAAAACTCTTGCTCCACGTAGTCCTATTTCTTCTGCTATAGAAAATACAACTATTATTTCTGGATGATCAAGGTTATTTTCTTTTATTACATTGATCATTTCAAGGATTGCAGCTATTCCACCTTTATCATCTCCACCAAGAACAGATGTTCCATCACTTTTGATGATTCCATTCTCAATGATTGGTGTAATCTTTTCACAAGGAAGCACAGTATCCATATGAGCGCTAAATAGAACTTTTTTCTTTCCTGGCGCTTTCAATACTCCTATAATATTTCCACAATTTCCATTGTGAACTTCTCCAGCATTGTCTTCATAAACTTCCATCCCAAGTTCTCTCAAAGTTTTCAATAAGTAATCTCCAACTTCTCTTTCTTTTAATGATGGAGATGAGATACTCGCCATGTCAATAAAAGTTTGTACCAATCTGTTTTCCTTTACCATGATTCCTCCTATTTTCGTTTTTCAATACTTTCTTTCCTATAATTATAATACATTGGTCTTTCTTTGTAAAGCATAAGTAGTATAAATCTTAAAAAACAATAAAAAATGCCATTCTTTTATTATATAAAAGAGACAGCATTTCTGCTGTCTCTTTATTCATTCTATTTTTAAGCTTTTTATTTTGTTCCTTTTTTATAAGCTCCTTCAGAACCAAATACATCTACTATTTTAGTTTTATAGTAAGCTTTCATTTCATCTTTTGCAGCACCAAGATATTTTCTTGGGTCAAATTCTTTTGGAGTAGTTCCTAAAACTCTTCTTATAGCAGCAGTAAATGCAAGCCTTCCATCAGTATCTACATTGATTTTAGCAACTGCTGATTTAGAAGCTTTTCTTAATTCAGAATTAGGTATTCCTATTGCATCTTTAACTTCTCCACCATATTCTTTAATCATATCAGTATATTGTTTGGGTACAGCTGATGATCCATGAAGTACAATTGGAAATCCAGGTATTCTTCTTTCAATTTCTTCTAATATATCAAGTCTTAATTTAGGGTTTTCACCTGGTTTAAATTTATGAGCTCCATGAGAAGTTCCAATAGCAATCGCTAAAGAGTCAACCCCAGTTTTATTTACAAATTCTTCTACTTCGTCAGGGTTTGTGTAAATATGGCTTTCTGCTTTAACATCATCTTCAATACCAGCAAGAACACCAAGTTCAGCTTCTACTGTTACATCAAATTTATGAGCATACTCTACCACTTCTCTAGATACTTCTATATTTTTTGCAAAATCATAGTGAGATCCATCAATCATTACTGAAGAAAACCCAGAATCAATACAAATTTTTACAGTTGCAATATCAGGTCCATGATCTAAATGGAGAGCTACTGGAATGTCTGACCCCATATTTCTAGCTCTATCCACAGCTGCTTTACCTAGTAAAGGAACTACATCTGCTCCCATATAATTAAGAGCTCCTTTTGAGCATTGAAGGATTACTGGTGAACCCATTTCAGCACATGCTTCTATTATAGCAAGAGCCATTTCCATATTATTGAAGTTAAATGCAGGAACTGCATATCCCTCTTTATTAGCTTTAACAAACATCTCTTTAGTATTAGAAAGTCCTAAATCTTTATAATTGTACATTTATAGCCTCCTTGAAATTTTGTATATATTTCATTCTATCAGATATTTAAAATAAAATCAATTTTATAATAGATCATATTTTTACTCTTATTTGTTTTAAAATATGCCTAAAAAACCATTTTATTTTCATTCTTTTTTTTACAAGAAGAAGTGCTTGTGGTACCAAATCTATGACATTTTCTATAACATGCTGATACCTGTTGAATTTTCCACTGATTATTTTTTTTGCACTCACTATCCATGATATAAGCAAAAGATTAAATATTCTTAAAAAATTTAATAAAAAATTAAAAGCTCCTTCTTCAGTTACATAAAAGTTTCCTATTTTAAATAAAACTCTTCCTTCTTGTGTATAAAAAAGCTGGATAAGGCATGTTGTAAAATATAGAAAAAATAAAAACTTCATTTTTCCAATATTTTTTTTAAAATCTTTATTTAGAATAATATTTATTATAAAAAGAATAAAAGTTATTCCAATCATCAATTTTATATTATTAATAACTATGTTACTTAGAAGCAGTATAAACAAACTACTTTTTAATAACATCTATCCCTCCCATATAAGGAACTAGAGCTTTTGGAATAAGGAATGATCCATCTTCTTGTTGATAATTTTCCATAATTGCCACAAAAGTTCTTCCTACTGCAAGTCCTGATCCATTTAATGTATGACAGAATTCACTTTTTGAACTTCCATTAGGTCTGTATTTAAGACCCATTCTTCTAGCTTGGAAATCTGTACAGTTAGAGCAAGAAGAAATTTCTCTATACTTATTCTGAGATGGAAGCCACACTTCTAAATCATATGTTTTTGCTGCTGAAAATCCTAAATCTCCAGTGCATAATTGAATAATTCTGTATGGAAGTTCAAGTCTTTGGAGAACTTCTTCAGCATTAACTACCATTTTTTCTAATTCTTCATAAGAAGATTCTTGAGTTGCTATTTTTACCATTTCCACTTTATTGAATTGGTGTACTCTGATTATTCCTTTAACATCTTTTCCATATGATCCTGCTTCTCTTCTAAAACATGGAGAATAAGCTGTATAATATTTAGGAAGTTCCTTTTCATCCAATATTTCTTTTCTGTGAATATTAGTCATTGTAATTTCTGAAGTTGAAATAAGGAACATATCATCAGTGGTTCTATACATATCATCTTCAAATTTAGGAAGCTGTCCAGTTCCTTCGCATATCTCTCTTTTTACTAAAAATGGAGTTATGTGTTCAGTATAACCATGTTCCGTTGTATGCATATCAAGCATAAAGTTGACAAGAGCTCTTTCAATTCTAGCTCCCATTCCTCTATATAGTACAAATCTTGACCCTCCTAACTTTGATCCTCTTTCAAAATCAAGTATTCCAAGATTCTCTCCTATTTCCCAATGGGCTTTTGGTTCAAATGTAAATTCTCTAGGAGTTCCCCATCTCCTTACTTCAATATTTGCTTCTTCATCTTTTCCTATTGGAGTATTTTCTTGGTACATATTTGGAATTACCATTTGAAAATAAGTAAGTTTTTCATCTACTTCTGCTAACTTTGTATCAAGTTCTTTTATTTGAGCAGAAACTTTTCCCATTTCTTCTATTATTTGAGAAGCATCTTGTTTTTCTTTCTTTAATCTTGCAATTTCAGAAGATTCAGTATTTCTTTTTTGTTTTAAAAGTTCTACTTCACCTAATATAGCCCTTCTTTCTTCATCAAGTTTGTCAAATTCTGTAAGGTCAATATTGCTGTTTCTATTAGCAAGCATTTCTTTTACAAGTTCTCTGTTTTCACGAATAAATTTTAATTCTAACATATTTATCCCCTCTCTATATTATTTATTATTTCAAGAATTTATTTTATATCCACATCTTTTAATTTTTACATTTTGTTGTTCAATACCCATAAGTTCAAGATAGGAGTTAGGTGAAATATTTATTATTTCCATAATAATTTTATTATTATCTCTTTTAAAAGATTTTATTCTTATCTTAAGATCTCTTGTAGTGATTTTCCCTTTCTTTTCCTTTATCTCCACTATTTCATCTCTATTTAAAAGTTCTTCTAATTTTGAGATATCATCCTCTTTTCCTTCAATTTCATATATCATGACAGTATATTCTTCCATTATGGAGGACTTTTTAGGTACTTCCTCAACTTTATTTACTCTGAACCCAACAACATTACTGCTATTAAGTCTTTCAAACACTTCTTCATTCGACATTGGAGATTCCAATTCAAAATCCATCAGTTCATCATATGCTTCTGTTCCCAAAGACACAGGACTTCCAAAAGACATTTTTGGTCTTGGATGAAACCCTTGACTATATTTTACAGGAATTTGAGATTTTTTTAAAAGTCTGTCAAAAAATCTTAGCAAGTCTAAGTGAGAGATAAATTTCATTTCTCCAAACTTATCAAAATACACTCTTTTTTTCATTTTTACCTCTGATAATATTTATTTTATATTCTGCCATTTTACCACTTTATTCCAGATACTTCAAACATGTTTTTTATTTATTTCTATTTTTCTTCTAATTTTTTTTCTATAGCTCTTACTCTCTTTAACAATTCAGGAAGTTTTTTCCAAGAAACTCTCACTTTCAAATCTTCTTTATGATCCATTAAAGGATATCCTGAAAGCATTTGATTATCTCCTACATTTCCACTTACACCTGATTTGGCTGCTATAACTACATTACTTCCTATTTTTAAATGTCCTGCTACTCCTACTTGTCCTGCAAGAGTGGTATTGTCTCCTACTTCAACACTTCCTGCTATACCTACTTGAGATATAAGAAGACAATTTTCTCCAATAATATCATTGTGAGCTATTTGTACTAGATTATCTATTTTAGTAAATTTTTTAATTAGAGTATTTCCAATAGTTCCTCTATCTATTGTAGTATTAGCTCCTATCTCTACTTCATCTTCCAATACTACATGTCCTATCTGCTCTATTTTAGTATTATTTCCATCAATTTTTATAAATCCAAATCCATCTGATCCTATTACTGCTCCTGGCTGAATCACACATTTTTTTCCAATAACACAAAATTCTCTGATAGTTGCATTGGAATAAATAACTGTTCCTTCTCCTATTGTTACTCCTTCTCCTATTGTTACATTAGGATGAATAACTACATTATCTCCTATTACAGTATCATGTCCTATGTAAACATTTGGTGCTAGTTTGACATTATTTCCTATTTTGCTGGAATCTTCTATCATTTTTTCAAAAGGTCTAGTTTCCCTCTTGAAAAAATTCAAAAGTTTTGGCATAAGTGTTCTTGGATTTTCTTTAACCTTCAAATATATTTTTCCAATATTTTCTGGCAAAGGAATATCTGGTACTATTATTACTTTTGCTCTAGTTTCATGCAGCTTTTTTAAAAACTTTTCATCTGATGCAAATGTCAAACTGTCCTCTTGTGCTTGAAAAAAGGGAGCAAGTCCAGAAATATTTTCTAGACTTAAATCTCCCTTTACTTCACAACCAAGGAGGGCAATCAAATCAACTAACTTGTAGTTCATGTTACCTCCTTAAAATATTTCTATTTCTTGTTTTTTTCCATAGTACTTATTACTTTATCAGTTATATTTTCTCCACCAAATTTTACTGCTCCAGCTTCAAATACATAATCATATTTTCCAGTTTTAGCTACTTCTGAAATTGCATTATTCATTGTAGTTTCAATAGTTTGAAATCTTGTAAATTCCTCTTTGCTTAATTTAGTTTGAGAATCCTGTATAAATTTTTGGAAAGCTTTTACTTGTCCTTCAAAAGTTGTTTTTTCTTTATCAGTAACTTTTGCTCCTTTTGCTTGAAGTTCAAGTTGTGCTTTCTGAAGTGCTACTTCTTTTTGTTTGATTTCATTTTCAAGTCTAGTTTTTTCTTTATTTAAATTTTCTTGAACTGTTTTAGTTTGGGAAAATTTAGCAAAAGCCTCTTGTGAGTTAACATAACCAACTTTCATAGCAAATGCTGATACTGATAGCATCAATGCCATTGCTGGTATTAATATTTTTTTCATGTGTGATACCTCCGTTACTTTATATTATGTTAAAATGATTGTCCCATATTAAAATAGAACTCCATTCCACTATCCATTTTGTCTCCCACTGGCCATCCAAAGTCAAATCTTAATGGACCAATAGGTGTATTAAGTCTTAATCCTACTCCTGCTGTTGTAGCAACTTTATCTGGGAAGTCTGCATCTTGACCATATTCTAAGTCTCTTCCATTTTGTTTCCATGCTCTACCTGCATCAAAGAATACAACAAATCCTAGAAGTTCATTAATTTGAGTTCTGTTCTCTACAGTACCAACAAGTTTTTGAGTACCTTTAAAGAATCCACCATCATATCCTCTAAGTGTGCTTCCTCCACCTACCCAGAATCTTTGAGCTTCTTTAGTAGAATCAGTCATAATTCCTCCAACAACTTTATAAGCAAATGTATTATTTTTAAAGAATCCTCTATGATATTTTCTAAGTTCTAATGTAACATTTCCAAAAACGTCACCATCATAACCACCAGCATATCCACCTTCTAATTGAAGCTTAGCATATTCCCCTGCTGTAGGATTCCAGAAATGATTTCTTGTATCATAAGTTAAAGATGGGAATAAACTCCAAATGAAGTAATCGTCATCAATTCCTCTAACCTCTGGTCCGCCATTAGACCAGTAATATTTTCCACCATTTTCATAAAACTTACTTTTTCGAGCTTTTTCTTCTACATATTCAAATTTAGTTCCAAGACTCAATCTTACATTTTTAGTAAGTCCTTTACCTATGTTGAATTTAGCTCCAATAGTATCTATTTCATGGAATAATTTACTATCATCATCTTCATAACTATTTTTATAAATGCTCCATCCCCATGAAATTCTATCTGTATCTTTGATCCAAGGATCATAAAAATTAATTGAGAAACTTGTATAGTCTTCATCTGATTTTTCAAATGTAAACCCAAGCTCTTGCCCTTTTCCTTTCCAGTTAGTATCTTTTATTGAAATAGTTCCTAACAGACCTATTTCAGAACCATAAGATATTGCTCCCTGAAGAATAGCAGTTCTTTCTTCATCAAGAAGAAGCACTATTGTTTTTCCATCTGGATCTCCAGGAATATCTCTTGATTCATATTTAACATTTTTAAAATGTCCTAATCTCATTAAATTTTTTACAGTTTCATCATATTTATTTGAATTAAATATTTCATCTTTAGAAAACTCTAGTTCTCTCTCTATTACATATGTTTTAGTTTTTAAAACATCATCAGTAGGTTTTCTTCTAGCACCTTTTTGCTTTGTTACCATTTTTTTGAATTGGATATCTCTTATTGTTCCTTCACTCAAATAAATTTCAAGTTCTAGATTTCCATTAATTCCTATATCTGTAACCTCAGTAAGTGTATAACCATCATCTTGATATTTTTTTAAGATTCTATCTCTATCTTCTCTGATAGTATTTATATTGAATATTTTTCCTGGTTCAGTCTGTATTACTTTCATAAGATCTTCTGTTGTATAAACAGTGTTTCCTATAATATTTACACCATTAAGAATAGGGTTTTCCATAACTTCATATATTACTTTTACCCCTTTTCCACTTTTTACAGCATCAGGAATAACATCTCTGAAATATCCACTTTCAATAAGATCTTTATGCCCTTCTATAACTTTATTTTTAGAAAAATAACTTCCAACTTTTACTGGAACTTTATCCATAAGATCTTTAGTGCTCACATAATGGTTTCCAATAAATTCAATTGAATTTACTAACAAAGAAGTATCAACTTTTCCTCTTTCTGAAAGAGGTATGATTCCTTTTTTCTCAAGCATAGATTTTGCATCTCTGTTTTCTGTTATATCAACAGTTAGCTTTATTCCTCCATCATAAACTGTTGGTTGAATAGAAACATCATTTACATATTCTAACCCTTTGATATTTTTGTAATCTTCAATCATATTATCTGTTACAAACTTCTCTCCCTCTTTTGATCTCATATTTTCTAAAATGATTTCAAAAGGAATTTCTCTATTGTTTATAACTTCCACCTTTTTTATGCTGTAGTTAGATTCAGCACCAAAACTGAAAAGTCCCAATAGAAAAACCATTAGTACTATTAATTGCTTTCTCATCCTTACCTCCGTTTTTTTATTGCTTTCTGAAGATATCTAATAGAGTATCATATTTTTTCTCAAATTTGAAGTCAATATGATAATTTATAGAATTTTTTGAATTTTCATCGGCTTTAGTTTTAGCCTTTCTAGGAAGTTTTCCTGCTCCTATTCCAATAGATTGTCCAGGTTTAAATCTGTATTCTACTGAAAAGTCATATTCCTCAAATGCTCCACTGTTTCTCTCATTATTATTTTCCGCGTTATCATCCCCCAATAAGGTACCTCTTGCTACCCAGTATAATTTATCTTTGTAAATATTATCTTCTGCTTCTATAACTGCACCTAAACGCAATCTATTATCCTCTGCATTTGGATTCTGATTTTCACTTGTTAAAATATTGGATTTTATTCTAAATTTTGATATATTTAAAGTATTTTTTATAAGATTTGAAACTGGTCTGAATATTGTTTGTGATAATTGACTTCCTATAACAGTCTTGAATAGTGTCGCTGAAGCACTGTCTGAAAATTCCTCATCTCCTACCAGTAGAGATGATAAATTACCACTTGAACTTCCATTTTTAGAAGTTATTGTAAATCTAAGAGCATCTAATTCTCCATTTATACTCATTCCTAATTCATCATTTTGTACCTTTACTCTGGAATCTAAGACTAAAGTTGGATTTACATTTGGAAAATAATCCTTTCTATCATTAAATATTACAAGCGCTTTATCCAATTCAAATGTATTCCCATTAATTGCTAATGAACCTTCTTTAATTTCCACATCTCCTAGAAAAACAAATTTTCCGTTTTTACCAGAAAGTCTTCCTCCTCCTACAACAATTCCTTCCACATCACCAACAAATATATTTACATCTTGTATATCAAGTTTGATTCCTTTATCTATTTTTAAAGTAACATCCAATTCTATTGACTTTTCAAAAATAGTATTAATTTGAAAATCTTTTCCAAGATCTTCACTTCTATTTACTATTGATGATGAAGATTTAAATAAAAAGTTTTTGATTATTTGAAATAATGATTTTGAATTACTTGGAATATTTTCAACTTCTCCATCTATAATATTGATATTTCCTGCTAATTTATTATTTTTCATATTAAATTTTGTATCAAATTTGACTCTAAAGTAATTACTATACTTATAATTTACTCCTTTAGTGTCAAGTGAAATATCATAATCTAGGTCTTCCATGTAGTAAGGATTTTCAGCTATATCTGTTATACTTGGTAATTCTAAATATCCTTTTAAAATAGTATTTCCTTCATTCAATTTCCCTTGAAAATTTTCTATATAAAGACGTTTTTTATCAAGCTTAATTGTACTGTTAAAACTATTCATATCAATAAAGAATTCCTTAGATTTCATTCCAAAATTCATCAAATTGAAATATCCATTATTTCCATCATCCTTCAAATTTAAATTGAAGGATGCAATTCCTTCTATATTAGTTATACCATATTTTTCTAAAAAAATGTTTAAAAAATCTAAATTTATTTTAGAAGAATTTACTAAAAAATTATATTTTTTATTTTCTAGTGTTATATCTCCTTTAGAATAAAAGGAGTTATCAAGGTACTTAAAGGAAAATTCATCTAAAAATATTTTATCAAGATTTCCATTTATTTTTATTAAAAAGTTTTTAAATTTTATTTCTTCCATTGATATAAGATTACTATTTATTTTTAAATCATATTTTAAATCTTCCACTTTTCCAGAAAGTTTTCCATTAAAAATGAGATTTCCATTTATAATTTCTTCTTTTGTATATTCTTTCAGTGTATTCAATCTAACTACTTGATTATCTATTCCAGCTGTTATTTCCTTTGTCTGTAAATTATAACCAGCTGTTAATTGAAGAATATCTTTCATATCACTATTTGAAAGAACTATTTTATTTAACTCAATAGTTCCATCAGAAATATTATCTGCTTTATACCTTCCTTCTACATATACATTTGGAAGTTTTGTTCCTCGTATGTATATTTTATCTATTGTAGAATTCAGTTTAGCATTTATTTTTTTATCTTCACCATCTACTTTTAAAGTTCCAATTACTCTGTATTTCAAATTTGTATCAGAATAATATTCAGATGGGTCATCCTCTATTATATTTAAAATTGCATTATATTTTTTATTTTTTAAATTGTATTTTCCATTAAAAATGCTGTTATTGAAATAAATTTTATTCACTTTCACAAGTGATTTATAATAATTTATATCTCCATAAATATGGATATCCTTTTTTTCTTCTCCAATATCCAATTTTATATCATTTATTCTCATATCTATTTTGGGATCATTTATTTTTCCACTTACTTTTCCTTTTACATCATTAATATAGAACTTAGGATATTCTATATTAAATTTTTCAAAGTCCAATTTTTTTATAGAAAAGTCAATATTCGAAGCTAAATTTTTTAAATTTATATTACCATTTACATCTAATATTCCATTTCTGAAATCTCTTATTTCAAATTTATCATCCTTTATTCTCATTGCGAAAATAAAACCATTTAGATCATAATCATTATACTTTATTTGACCTATACTCCCTTTAAAATCGCCATAAATTTTTTCATCTTTTTTAAATTCAAATTTTCCAGCAATATCTTTAATTTCAGCCAAATACTTAAAAGATAAAGATTTAATATCAATCAATGCTTTTATATTTCCATTTTCTCCCGATACCTGACCATTAAGAGAAGCATTTAAAAGAACATCTTCATTCAAAACATTTCTCTCTACATTTAATTCTTCTGCATCAAATTTTAGATCATAAGACATTTTATTTATATCAGTTTCTCCAGTAAGATTAAAAGTTATTTTATCCTCATTTTTATCATGAGCAGTGAGGCTATCTATCATTATTTTGTTATTTTCTGCTATAAAGTCAAGAGCAAATTTAAGATTATACAGATTAAAATCTATTACTCCACTTCCTCTTTCAAGATTTTTATTTTTTAAGTCATAGTCAAGTGAAAATTTACCTGTTCTATAAAGATTTATTTTTTCTATATTTGAATAATACTTTCCTCTTAATTTTATAATATTTGATAAAAAATTAAAATTAAAGTTTTTATTTTTTGTTTCAAAGTTAAATACTCCATTAATATTTGGTATATAGTTATTTATTGCATTATTTCCATTTATATGAAATGTCAAAGCACCTTCATCTTCAAAGTAATCAAGTGATAATGCTATCTTCTTTTGAAAAAGTTCCTCTTTTTTATCTTTATTCCAAAATGAGAGGTCAGTATTTAAATCTTTTATATGTATCCCTTTACTATCATAAATAAATATTCCTTTAGTATTTTTGAGTTCTAAATTATTTAAAATAAAATCTTTACTTAAAAAGTCTATTGTAACTTTAAACTCTCTTTCTGGATTAAGATTAAGATTAAACTTTACATCATTTACAACTAAATTCTCTAGAGGCAGATTAAGACTTTTTGCTAAAGAGTATTTCTGTATTTGAGAATATGTCACATTTTTAGCAGCAAAATTTATATTCAGTTCATCATCAGCATATATCAGAAGAAATTTTTCTTTTGTATCAAACACTTCATAATCAGCTTTAACAGTTACAGTTTTACCTTGAAAGTCCACTGTTCCTTCTGTAACTTTTACATCAGTATCCAATTCTTTATACCTTACTTTAACATCTTTAAAATCTGCATTTCCGAATAATCCTTTAGGAGAAATTGAAAGATCTAGATTTAATACTCCACCTTTATATGATATTTCATCTCCATCATAGGCATATTGAAGTAATTCTGTTTTTACAGCTATATTTTCAAGTTTTATATTTATATTGTACGGCTCTTTACTTGTATTCAAAGCAAAAGTATATATTTGTCCTTCATTTTTGCCTTTAAATATCATATCTATACCCTTTTCTTTACTAAAAGTAAGAAATCCATTTGTTCCATAGGCAGTTTCTTGTATAGGATTTGTATATGAAAGATCTGTATAGTTAGTTGTGGCATTTATAGCAGTTATTCTATCTATAGGTACTCCTATTCCAGGTTTATATTCTTTTTCTGTTTTTACTTCTGTATCAGTCTTTCCTTCTTTACTTTCTCCAGTAAATGCTGCAACTATATTTATATCTCCATTTTTCTCTCTAGTTATATTGGCCGTCCCATCATATATTATTATTTCTTCTATTCTTAATTTTTTAAGAGATTCTTTTGAATATAACAATTCAACTTTTGGAGCATCTATAATTATTTTTTTATTGTTTATTAATTTAAGATTTTTTATTTCTATCAAGCCATATTTTTTAAACTCTATTGAACTGCTAGAAATCTTAGGTCCTAATGCTATCTGGAGTATGACTTCAATTGTTTTTGGCAAATGATACTTCACAGACCAATAACCTCCTATTAAAATTAAAAGGAGGGAAAGTCCAGCTATGAGTTTTTTCTTATTATTTTTGTAAAATTCTTTCATTTCCTCCTCCTGTATTTTATAGAGGTCTCTTTAATGGTATTCCTGCTCTTCTTGGATATTTTTTATCATTAGAAGCAATTTTTTCTATTTTTATAACCACTCTTGTCTCTTTAGAAAAAGGCAGTTTTAAATTATATATTTCAATTATCTTACTTTTTAATATTTTTAAAGCATTGCCTGCTTCAATTTCTTCTCCTGTTCCTTCCATTTTTTGTGATAAAAACTCACCATTTATTTTTAGAAAAGGAATTATATACTCAAGAATAGTTCCAAGCTTTGAGACTCCTCTGCACAATCCTAAATCATACATTTCTCTATTTTCATCATTTATATAGTCTTCTGCTCTGGAAGTTGCTACAATAACATTATTCAGCTCAAGATTCGTTTTTACTAATTCAAGAAATTTAGTTTTTTTTCCAATAGAATCCATCAATGTAAATTCTATATCTGGATTGAAAATTGCCAGTACCATTCCTGGAAATCCAGCTCCTGTTCCAATATCTATAGCTTTTTTAGTTTCTTTTTTTATAAGATTTTGAAGTAAAAGAGAATCTAAAAAATGTTTTTCAATTATGCTCTCCTCATCTCTCAAAGCTGTAAGATTAGTATGGGAATTATATTCTATTAACAATTTTAAATATTTTATAAGATTATCTATCTTTTCATCTGTATATTCAATATTTAATTTTTTTATTCCTTCTAATAGGAATCCTCTCATAATTAATTACCTCTCGCTTTTAAATATATTAACAACACTTGAATATCTGCTGGTGAAACTCCTGATATTCTTGAAGCTTGCCCTATATTATATGGTCTTACAGCTTTAAGCTTATCTTTTGCTTCTTTAGGTATATTTCCCAAAGAATCATAATCTAAATCTTCAGGAAGTTTTTTATTTTCTAAGCTTTTATGTTTCTCTATCATTTTCATTGATCTCTCTATATATCCAGAATATTTTACTTGTACCTCTACCTGATATTCAGTATCTTTAGAGTAATCTCCCAGTTCTAAATCTGAAAGTTCAGCAATATATTTTACATCAGAGTATCTTACATCTGGTCTTCTTAAAAGTTCAAAATAGGTTGTTCCATCTTTTAATTCAGCCTCTCCACATCTTTTCAAGACTTCATTTACTCTTGAATTGCTGGGACCTACATAGTTTTCTTTCAATTTTTCTTTTATTGTCTCTACATCTTTACCTTTTTGTACCACTCTCAAATATTCTTCTTCTGATAAAAGTCCTACTTCATATCCAATTTTTGACAATCTCAAATCTGCATTGTCCTCTCTTAAAGCCAATCTGTATTCACTTCTTGCAGTAAACATTCTATATGGTTCATTAGTTCCTTTTGATACTAAATCATCTACAAGTGTACCCATATATGAGTCCGCTCTATCAAGTATTATAGGTTCTTTCCCTTGTAATTTTCTTACAGCATTTATTCCAGCTAAAAGGCCCTGTGCCCCAGCTTCCTCATAACCTGAAGTTCCATTTATTTGCCCAGCTAAAAATAGATTTTCTACAGTTTTGCTTTCAAGGGTATATTTTATTTCTTGAGGTGGAACATAATCATATTCTATAGCATATGCATATCTCATGATATGAGCATTTTCAAGTCCAGATATATTTTTTACCATTCTGTCTTGTACATCTGTAGGAAGAGATGAAGAAAGTCCACCTAAATATATTTCTGTAGTCTCATATCCTTCCCTTTCAAGAAAAAGGTGATGCTGATTTTTATCTCCATATCTAAAAACTTTATCTTCAATAGAAGGACAGTATCTTGGTCCAGTTCCATGAATAGTTCCATTAAATAATGGAGATCTCTCTCTATTATTTTTTATTATTTCATGTACAGTCTCATTTGTATGAGCAATATAGCATGATATCTGCTTTCTTCCTTCTAATTCTTTATCAGGTGTTCTTGTAGAAAATTTTAGTATGTCTTCTGTTTCTCCAGGTTGTTCTTCAATTTTTGAAAAATCCACTGTCCTTGCATCTATTCTTGAAGGGGTTCCAGTTTTAAATCTAGCTAGTTTCAGCCCTGCTTTTTCTAATGAAACAGGTAAATCATCTGAGGAAAGTTCTCCCATTCTTCCACCACTGAAGTGTTTATCCCCAATGTGAATAAGCCCCCTTAGAAAAGTTCCAGTAGCTATTATTACAAATTTCCCTTTGTACTCTACTCCTTCTCTAGTTTTTATTCCAACAACTTTTCCATTTTCAACTATAATATCAGTTACCATTCCCTGAATAGCGCTTAAATTTTCACAATTTTCAACAGTTCTTTTCATTTCCTTACTATATCTTACTTTGTCTGCCTGAGCTCTTAAAGATCTCACTGCAGGTCCTTTTTTAGTGTTAAGTATTCTTATCTGAATATATGTCTTATCAATGTTCCTTCCCATCTCTCCACCTAGAGCATCTATTTCTTTAATAAGGTGAGATTTTGCTGGTCCTCCAAGAGAGGGATTGCATGACATCACTCCTATATTATCCAAAGTTATGGTAAAGATGGCTGTTTGAGCTCCCATTCTGGCAGCGGCTAAAGCAGCTTCACATCCTGCATGTCCTGCACCTACCACAATGACATCAAAATTTTGCATTTGTTCCTCCTAAAATATATAAAATTGAATTATTTTAAATTTTCTAAATAATCAGCAGTTTTATTATCTGTTATAACTAATAAAACATCTCCCTTTTCTATCAAGGTATCTGCAGAAAGATTTGGTTGAAATGATTGGTCTTCTTTTTTTATTCCAACTACATTTACATTATATTTTTTTCTAATATCTAATTCTACCATAGTTTTTCCCCAGAAAACAGATGGAGCTTTTACTTCTAACAATAAAAATTCAGAAGAAAATCTTAAATGTTCTACCATATTAGGTTCCATAGCCAATTGTGCTACTCTTCTTCCCATGTACTCCTCTGGATAAATAACTTTTGTTGCTCCTATTTTAGCTAAAACTTTTCCATGACTTTTACTTACAGCTTTAGCTATTATTTTTTCTATTCCAAGTTCTTTTAAATTAAGAGTTATCATTATACTTGGTTCAACATCACCAGTACATACAAAAGCTATATCATAGTCACTTACCCCTAACTCTTTTAAATTCTTAACATCAGTTGCATCCATCACAACAGCATTATCTACAATATTGCTATTTATTGCTTCCTGTACAAGTTCTTCGTCTATATCTAAAGCAAGAACCTCTTCATTAGATTCATATAAAGTTTGTGCTACACTTGTTCCAAATCTCCCAAGTCCTACAACTAAATATTGTTTCATTGTTTCCTCCATTTATTTATTAATTATCCAACTAAAATATTTTCTTTTGGATATTTAGATAAAGCTTTTTTCTTTGTTTCTCCAATAGCCAAAGCAAATGTCAGTGGACCTAATCTTCCTACAAACATAGTGATTATTAGCAACAGTTTAGAAAATGTCGTAAGATCTGGAGTTATTCCCAAGGTTAATCCCACTGTTCCAAAGGCTGAAATAACTTCAAATACTACTTCTTCTGGACTAAAACTTTCTGCTATAAGCATGAGCATTATAACAACACTTACATATGTTATTGCAAGAACCAGTATAGCTAGTGCTCTATTCATTATTTCCCAGTCAAGTCTTCTTTTAAATATTTCTATATTTCCCTTTTTTTGTACTATTCCTATTACATAAAACAGTATCACTCCAAAAGTAGTAGTTTTTATTCCTCCTCCTGTTGATCCTGGTGAAGCTCCTATAAACATTAAAATACAACACATAAAAATAGTTGAATTTCTAAGCTCCCCTAATGGAATTGTATTAAAGCCTGCTGTCCTCAATGTAACACTTTGAAAATAGGAAGCCAATATTTTCTGAATAAAATTCAGATCTCCTAAAGTTGCTGGATTTGAATATTCTAATATAAAGAATAGAAGCATTCCTCCAAAAGTTAAAATCATAGATATTATAATAGCAACTTTTGATGTCAAATTAAATCTATCTATCCCTCTTCTTATAACCATAATAACTGATGTAATTACAGCAAATCCTATCCCCCCAAGAGTTATTAAATAACCAATAGTAAGATTTACAACTGGATTAGCTTTGTAAGCTTCCAAATTATTAGAAAAAAGAGCAAATCCAGCATTACAAAATGCTGAAATTGAATGAAATATTCCATAAAATACTGCTTTATTCATTGGCATTTCTTTCGCAAATTCCCATGTAAGAATAATTGCTCCGATACTTTCTATAATAAAAACTGTAAGAAGAAGTTTCTTTATAAAACTGGAAATTTCTCCACTACTGTCTGCATTTCTTTCCTCTTTCAAAAGCTCTCTCTCATAAAATGTCATTCTTTTTCCCATTACCAAAAATAAAATTGATGAGAATGTCATTACACCCAATCCGCCTAACTGAATAAAAAATATTATTATCAGATCACCTGCTGGGCTAAATACCTTGCTTACATCTACTACTGTCAGTCCTGTTACACATACTGCTGATACAATTGTAAAGAGAGATGATAAAAAGTTCAACTTTTCTCCCTCTTGAAGGGAAAAAGGCATCATTAAAATAAATGTTCCTAGTAATATTGCAAATAGAAACCCCAATATTAATTTCCTTGAAGGTGATAACTTTTTAAAATGATCTATATACATAACTATGCCTCACAATTTCATTTTACAATTATTTTTATAAAATAATTTTTTCCCATATCTTATTAATTATACATTATTTTATCCTCCCTTTCAATCTTAAAAAAGTTACTTTATAAAATAATATATAAAAAACCTAAATCTAATTATAAATTAGACTTAGGCTCTCAATTTCTTTTTTATTTTTCTTCAAAATTTTTTTTCACTAAATTTTCAGCTATTTTTACGATAAGATCTCTTGCTTTTTCCATTGACTGTATACACACATACTCATATTTTCCATGAAAATTATGTCCACCTGTAAAAAGATTTGGACACGGAAGTCCTTTATAAGAAAGTCTTGCTCCATCTGTTCCTCCTCTTATAGGTTTAATACAAGGCTTAATATTAAGTTCTTCCATAGATTTATGAGCAAGATCTATTACATACATTACTGGTTCTATTTTTTCTTTCATATTGTAATAACTGTCTTTTACTTCTATTTCTATTTGCGCATCTTTATATTTTTTAGCTAAATATTCCACAGCATCTTTTATAAGAATTTTTTTCTCATTAAATTTTTTCATTGAATGATCTCTAATTATATAATTCATTGAAGTATCTTCTACAGTTCCTTTCATATCATTTAGCAGAAAAAAACCTTCATAGTTTTCGGTATATTCTGGTCTTTGTTCTACTGGAAGCATAGAATTTAATTCCATTCCTATAAGAATTGAATTTATCATACTATTTTTGGCTGTTCCTGGATGAATATCTCTACCTTTTATTTTAATCACAGCTGAAGCTGCATTAAAATTTTCATATTCTAATTCCCCTATCTCTCCACCATCTACTGTATAAGCAAATTTACAATCAAATTTCTTCACATCAAAAAGATTAGCTCCTCTTCCTATTTCCTCATCTGGTGTAAATCCAATTTTTATTTTCCCATGCTTAATTTCAGGATGATCTTTCAAATATTTTACAGCTTCAATTATTTCAACTATTCCAGCTTTATCATCTGCTCCTAATAAAGTTTTTCCATCTGTGACTATAAGATCTTGTCCTATATAATTTTTTAAATGTTCAAAATCTTTTGGAGAGAGAATTATTTCTAAGTCTTTATTTAAAACAATATCCTCTCCATTATAATTTTCTATAATTCTTGGACTAACTCCCTTTCCATTGTAGGTAGGTGCTGTATCCATATGTGCTATAAATCCAATAGTTGGGATATCTAAGTCACAATTCGATGGAAGTGTAGCCATTATATATCCATTTTCATCTAATGATATTTCTTCAAGTTCTAATTCTTTCAAATCTTCTATTATTATTTTTGCTAAATTCCATTGTATATTACTACTTGGACATGTTTTGCTCAAAGGATCTGAATCTGTATCAATTTTTACATACTTTAGAAATCTTTCAACTAAATTATTCATTAATAACAACTCCTTATATAATTTTAGTATCTATATTTTAGTACTTTTTTAAGATTATTTCAATCTCTATTTCTTTTTACTTTTCCTCAGCCAATATAAGTTCTTCCTCTCTAGCTATTTGCAGTTGTTTTAATTGCTTCATTTCTCTTTTTATCAGAACAAATGTTAATACTGTTGCAATTAAATCAGCAGTTGGAGCAGCAAACCATATTCCTGCCAATCCAAACATTCTTGACATTATTATTATACAAGGAATTAAAACTATTATCTGTCTTGAAAGACTTATAAAAAGACTCAACTTAGGTTTTCCTACTGCTTGAAAATATACAGAAGATATTATCTGGAATCCTATTATAGGAAACATAATTGTATTTATTTTAAGTCCATGAGATGCTATGTCTAACAAGGCTTTTTCTCTTGTAAATATAAATATAAAATATTTTGATAAAAATTGAATAGTCAAAAAATCTATCATGCATATTACAGAGGCTCCAAGTATAGCTTTACGAAGTGCTTCTCTTACTCTTGAATAAAGTTTTGCTCCATAGTTATACCCCAGTATTGGCTGAACTCCTTGATTAATTCCAAATATAGGCATAGCAAGAAATATAGTTATTGCCTGAATAATTGCCATTGCACCAATTGAATTATCTCCCCCATATACTTTTAATGTACTGTTGAAAGTATAGTTTACCAAACTTGATCCTATTTGTAGTGCAAATGGAGATGACCCTAAAGCCATAATATTTTTAATTTTTCCCCATTGAAGTTTCATATTTTTAAAATGTAATTTAAGTCCACTAAGACTTGATTTAAAGTAAAATATAGTCCAAGCTGCTGAAATATATTGTGAAATAATAGTAGCCCAAGCTGCTCCAGCTACTCCCATATCCATTCCAAATATAAAAATAGGATCAAGCACTATGTTTATTATAGCTCCTATTAATAGAGTAACCATTGACATTTTTGGGTTCCCATCTGATCTAATAGCTGCATTAGCTACATATCCAACTATTGTTGCAGGAAATCCATATGCTACTATCCATAAATACTCTCTTGTATATTTACTTGTATTTTCACTCCCACCTAATATTGCTACTAGTTTATCCATATATAATAATACAAAAATTGCTATTATCAATGAAATAATTATTCCATACCCTATTCCATTTCCCAAGTACTTTTCTGCTTCATCTTTTTGCTTTCTCCCAAGACTCAAAGATATATTAGTTGCCCCTCCAAGCCCTATCAACACAGCAAAAGCAAATACAAAAATTGTTATAGGAAAAGTAAGACCAACACCTGCAATTGCAAAATGTCCTACATCTTTTATATTCCCAATATATATTCTGTCAACTATACTGTACAAAGCATTTACTAACATTCCTATTATAGCTGGAAGTGAAAACTGCACCAAAAGCTTTGTTATTTTTTCTGTTCCCATAAATTGATGTTTACTTTTCATTATGTTCCTCCTAAAAACTTCCCTGTTACATTTTACAATTCTACCATTTTTCTAAAAGTTTTGACATTATTCTCTTTAAAGTATTTATTTCATCTTTTTCAAGTATCTGTTCTACTTTTTTATGAAATATCTCTGATACATCAAAAATGACTCCTATAACTTCTTCTGCCTTTTGTCCCAATTCCAGATACATCACTCTTCTATCTTCAGAACAAACTCTTTTTCTCACATATCCCTTTTTTTCTAACTTATTTACAAGGATAGATACTGTTGACTTGTCTTTTGATATTTTTTCTGATATTTCTTTCATAGAAAGAGTTTTAAAAATATACAATACTATAATTATCCTTATATGAGAATATCCTAAATCTGTTATTCCCTTTTTTCTCAGCTCTTCATCCATAAAAATTCTGCTCCTATGGTGGGCCCTAGAGAGATAACTATATAATGAATTTCCAAAAACTTCATTTTTCATATTTCATCACCTATCCCTTAATTTAACATGAAATTAGTTTTATGTCAAACTATTATTTATGTCTATATTTGTAATATTTCCACTAAAGCAAATACTAAATGATATTTCAATAAAAATTTTTTTAATAAAAAATTCCTAAAATTTATTTTAATTAATAGAGATTTTAAATTAATAAATTCATGATATAATAATTAAAGAATATAAGCTTTATTATTTATTTTAAGACTAGTAACCTTTTAGAAAATTTTAATATAAATATAAAAAATAATTAAGGAGTGATCTTATTGAAAAGAAATATATTAATTTTTTTATTATTGCTAATTTTAGGAGCCTGTGGACAAAAAGAAATATACAAAACAAAAAATGATGTTTCAAGGGTTAAAAATGAAATTTCTTACTCCATTAATTATGATGAATTTTATAGTTATTTAAAGGAAGCTTTTCCTAAAATAAAATTTGAAAAACAAGAACCTAGAATTACTAAAAGTGGTAAATATGTTGGAGTTATTACTTGGAAAAAATTTAAACTAGAATGTAATTTTAAAGAAAAAAATAGTGAGTTAACTTCAATCTATCTATCTTCACCAAAAGGAGAAACAAAACACTCAAAAACAGTGGCTTTAATTAAAAATGTGGAATTTAATCAGCAGGATATAAAAGATTTAAAAAAATATTCATTAGTAATTAATAACATTTTAAACTCCAGTAATACACAAAATCAAATGCAAGAATTTTTAAATGGAAAACTTAAAAAGAATATAGAAAGAGGAAAAACACAAATAGGATATTCCAGGGTAACTTTAAAACTTAGTGGTTCTACTTTACTTGTTGTATTTGAACCAAATATTATAAAATAAATAATACATTGCAAAAAGGAGTAAATTTATGACAAAACTTTTTTTAATAATTTTCTTATTAGTATCATTATCAATTTATGGTGCTTCTGAAGCTCAAAGATTTCTCGAAAGTACTTTAAAAGAATTTCAAACAGGTAAAATGATTGAATCTACAGATGTTGAAACAAATGTTATAGCACCTGTTTTTAAAAAAATGACTTATAAAATTAAAAATATAACTGAAAATAAAAATACGACTGAAATACTCCTAAGTATAAAAGCTGTTGATGTAGGAAAATATATAGAAGAATATCAATCTTCCACTTCTGATGAAATAACTGATGAACAAATTGAAGAAAAGGCAACTAAATTTTTTATAGAATTAGAAAAACGAAATGATTTAAAATATATAGAAACTGATATTATTGTTACATTAGAAAAATCCGATGGTGAATGGTTTATAGTTAATAATGATGAAATTATAGATGTTTTAACTGGAGATATTTCAAGTATGTTTGAATAGAATATAAAAATAACTCCTACATTAAGAGAGGCTAAAAAAGCAATTTGTAAAGTTATATAAAATAATAATATATTTAAAGAAAAAATAATTTTAACATAAAAAATTAAAAAACTAATCTTTCTATAAATTACGAATTAGAGAATTTAAAAAAAATTATAATTGTTAATAAAATATCTCAATTCTTTTAAGTAAAAATATGATATAATTCACTGTATACAATAACTTAATTTCTAAAGAGGTAATTTTGATGAAAATAGCTATTATTGGTGCTCCTGACTCTGTTGAAAAAATATATAATATTCTTTCTTCTGAGTATAAAAATGCAAACTTCTTAAAATATCCAAAAGAAAAAATTGAAGAAATGATTCCTCTTATTCAAAAATTAGAAAATGATGTAGATGGAATATATCTTACAGGGATAGGAGTTTATTCTTCTCTAAATCTTAAAACAGATCTTTCTGACAAAACCATTGTTTACACCAAAAGAGGAGAGATGGGAATAATTAAGGCTTTTTTGTATCTTCAGAAAGATTATGAGTCTATAGATAATTTAAGAATAGGTATGGATCTTATTGAAGAAAAAACATTGAAAGATATCCTTGAAGAATATGAAATTCAAATAAAAAATTACTATCTTCAAGAATATGAATATTCTAAAACTGAAGAAGAATACCTTAAAAATTATCTTGAAAAACTGAAAACAAAAGAAATAGATTGTATTATCACAGCATTTGGATATATTTATTATTATTTAAAGAGACTTAACATTCCAGTTTATAGGCTACAAGCAACCAACACTGAAATAAAATTAGAATTTAAAAAACTTGAGTTAATGGCAAAAATAAAAGAACTTGAAAAAATAGGTATTGGAGTTCAAATAATTAAACTTGTTAAGAAAAATATTTCAGAACTTACTCAAAAAACTTTACAAAATAAAAATACCTTTGAAACTAAATTATTAGAATATACTAGAGAAATTCAAGGAAATATACAATTTCTTGGAAATGAAGAGTATTATATCTTAGCTAATAAAGGTCTTTTATTGGAAGAAGAAAGTTTGAAAACAATTACTGCTCTTATTAAAAATACCTCAAAAAAAGATTTTTATGCAGGAGTAGGAATTGGTGAAGGACAAACTATTTTGCAAGCTGAAGCTCATGGAAGAAAAGCCTTAAAACTTAGCCTTTCAAAAAATAAAAATGAAATATATTTTTATGATGGAAAAAATGTTTCTGGACCTCTATTGACAGAAAATATGCTTCAGTATAGTGATTCTGTTAATAAAGATATTTTTGAACTTTCAAAAAAAATAGGTATCAGCTCTACTTATTTAGAAAAATTAAAATCTATTATAAAAAAATATGGTAAAAATACTTTTTCCAGTAAAGAACTTGCTGGAATATTTGAAATTAGTGAAAGAAGTGTCAATCGTTTATTAAAAAAAATCATTGAAAATGGTTATGGAGAAGAAGCTGAATTTGAAAATACTCCTGGTGCTGGAAGACCTCGAAGAAAAATAAAATTTAATTTTTAAAAGTATAAATTTGAAAGTAATTGTTCTTAATAAAAACAATTACTTTTTTTATTGAAAAAAATATATTGACAAATATTAAAAAAAATTGTATAAACTATTTAACTAAAAAATTAAGGACATATTAAAGACAAGACTTTAATATCTAAAGGAGGATTTTATGACACAAGGAAATGTTAAAAGCACCAAAATGACAACTTTTATTAAAACTGTAGAAAGAGTCGGAAATAAATTACCTGACCCATTTATTTTATTTGGAATATTTGCTATTTTTACTTTAATTATATCTCTTATTTTATCAAAAATGGGTGTAGAAGCCTCTTTTATGGAAAAAGGTGCAGAAGCTCTCACTGTAGTGAAAATTGAAAATTTACTTACTTTCAATAAATTGAGACAAGTTGTTTCTGATTTTCCTACTACTTATGTAAATTTTCCATCTTTAAAACTTGTTCTTATTATGATGATGGCTATTGGAGTAGTTGAAGAAACTGGATTTTTTGACTCTGTTATGAGAAAATATCTATTAAAAGCTCCTAAAGGCGTAGTAACTGCTGTATTTATTTTTGCATGTGTAAATGCTAATGTTATGTCAGATGCTGGAGTTATTCTTACACTTACGTTAGGTGGAGTTGTCTTTGCTTCAATAGGCAGAAGTCCTATTCTTGGAATAATGCTTGGATATGCAGCTTGTAATGGCGGATATTGTGCTAGTCTCCTAGTAGCTGGAGCAGATGCACTTGTAGCTGGTATTACTGAACAAGTAGCTGTAGACGCAGGTTTTCATTTAGATATCAACCCTTTGTGTAACTACTATTTTATGGCTGCTGCTACAGTAGTTCTTACTGTAGTTCTTACAATATTCACTGAGAAGTTTATAATGAGACTTTTTCCAGAAGAGGAAACTGCTGATGATTCTATGTTAAAAAAATATGAACTTTCTGATTTGGAAAATAGAGGATTAAAATTTGGGATGTATGGTTTTATTTCTTTTGTAATTATTATGCTTACTCTAACTCTTCCATCAGGAGCTTTTTTTAGAAATGCTGCTGGAGGATTTTTACCTAAATCACCATTACTTTCATCTATTGTAGTTATTTTATTTTTCCTATTTCTTTTCATAGGAGTTAGCTATGGAATAGGAATCAAAAAAATAGCCAGTGGAAAGGATGTTTCTAAGCTTCTCCAAGCTGGAGCAAAAAAATCTGCTCCATTGATGGTTACTTTCCTTACTTGTGCTTTATTTATGGATCTTTTAAATAAAAGTAACATCTTAAGAATAATAGCTATAAAAATGGCTGAACTTATTAAAGCTGCCAATGTTGGACCTCTATTTCTTCTTATTCTGGTAGTTATTCTTACTGCTATGATGAATCCATTTATGACTTCTGCATCTACAAAATGGATATTATTGGCTCCTATGGTGGTTCCTGTATTTGGAATGATTGGAGTTAATCCTGCCTATGCACAGCTTGCTTATAGGATTGGAGATTCTGCAACTAATATAATCTCTCCTTTACATCCAGCAATAACTGTTATTATAGGTCTTATGGCTCAATACAATTCTGAAAAAGAAAAGAAAACTGGAAAAAAAATAGATGAAGCTGGTTTTGGAACTATCTTCTCTTTAACTCTTCCTTATTCTATAGTTATTCTCATAACTCTTACTACACTTATGATTATCTGGTATATTTTAAGATTACCTATTGGTTTAGGAGTTTCTACATTTATATAACTAATTACTAAAAAGTTTAAAATACTATATAATAAAAAGGAGATAAAATGGAAAATTTAAATCACATGATCTATGCTAACCATCCTTTAATTTGGTTAATATGTTCAATTGGAATTATCATAGTTTTAATCCAATCTGCTCTAATTATTAAAAAGTCTATTCAAGCTGGAAAAGATATGGGAATTCCTAAAGAGAGAATGAATAGAGGAATAAAAACAGCTGCAATTGCAAGTATTGGTCCTGCTCTTGGAGTTGTTGGAAGTCTTTTAGCTCTTCTTGTCACAATGGGATCTCCTGTTTCTGCTCTTAGACTTAGTGTCATTGGTGGCTCTAATTTTGAAGCTATGGCTGCTAATTTTGGTGCTCAGGCAATGGGTTCAGAACTTTCTACCCACATGACACCTCTTGTATTCACAAATGCTCTTTGGGCAATGGCATTAGGATCTATGGGATGGATTATATTTGTTTTCCTTTTTGCCCATAAAATGGATAGAGTAAATGGGCTGCTTACTAGTGGAAGAAAAGCTCTTCTCCCTGCTGTAGGACTTGGAGCTATGCTTGGTTCTTTTGCTTATTTCAATATAGGAAATTATCTAAAAGTTACAACAAATCCAAACATTACTTTATCTGCTGTTTCTGGACTTATTATAATGATTATTTGTTTAAAAGTAGGGGAAAAATTTAGTTGGTTAAAAGAATGGGCTTTAACTATTGCAATGTTTGGTGGAGCTATAATAGCTACAATAGCATTTTAAAACTATGAGTGACTAGGAGGAAATTTAAGTGAGTATTTATAATAACTATATTGAAAGTATAACAAAAATCGGCAGATCAACAATGGTTTTAGGATTAGTAGCAACTTTACTTCCACCTTTAGTAATGACATTTTATTTTGGTTTTAATCCTGGAATTGCTGCTATAATGGCTGGAGCTATTTCTCAAATGTCTGTTTCTGGTGCTTTTTATTTCAGTGAACCTATCAGTTATTATCCAATAGTTGGCAGAGCTGGACTTTATATGGGATTCTTATCAGGAAATCTTGTCAATATGAGAATACCTGCTGCAATAGCTTCTCAGGAAGCTGCTGAATATGAATCAGGAACTGAAGAAGGGGCTATTATGGGAACTATTGGTATTGGAGTTTCTATTTGGATAGGAATAGTATTTTTACTCCTTTCTGTTTTTGCTGGGCAAACTCTTTTATCAAAATTACCTGTTTCTTTTATGACTATGCTTAGTTTAATTATTCCAGCATTATTTGGAGGAGTTTTTGCACAATTTGCTATAAAATCACCTAAAACTGCAATATTTGCCCTAGCAGTATCTCTTATTATGACAAAATTAGTAGCTCTTATTCCAGGAAATCCATCATTTATAGTAACATTAGTATCTGTATTTTCAACAATAACTTTTGCTAAAAAATTAATGGATAAAGAACTTTCTAAAAAATCTGTAAATTAAGGAGAATAAAATGAATAAAAAAAGAATGATAGAAAATTTCATAGAAATGATAAAGATACACTCTCCTTCTAATAATGAAGGGATATATGCTGAATACTTAATAAACCTTTTAAAAGAGCTTGGTGGGGAAATTTACTTAGATAATGGATATAAAAATTATGGAGGAAATGCTCCTGTTATTTTTGCAAAATTCAAAGGAAATTCATCTGAAAAAGGAATAACCTTAGCTGCTCATATGGATGTAATCGAACCATCTTCAAATATAAATCCTATAATAGAAAATAATATAATAAAAACTGATGGAACTACTACTTTAGGTGGAGATGACAAAGCTGGAATAGCTAGTATCATTGAAGTTTTAAGAACTATTAAAGAAAATAAATTAAATCATAGAGATATTTTTGTATTATTAACTCCTTGTGAAGAAGCTGGTATGCTTGGTGCAAAGAATATTGATTGGACTTCTGTTCCTGCTGCTATGAAACCAGCTATAAATATGCTTGTTATAGATAATGCTGGTAAAGCTGGACTCATTGCTCATACTGCTCCTAGTAAATATGGAATATCTTTTACATTTACTGGAAAAAAAGCTCATGCAGGAATAGAACCTGAAAAAGGAATTAATGCTATATGTATAGCTGCTCATGCTATATCTAATATGAAAATAGGACGTATTGATGAATTTACTACTTCCAATATAGGAAGTATCAAATCTGATTTTCCAACTAATGTAGTTTCTGATTGTTGTGTATTTACTGCTGAATTAAGAGGCCATTCTGAAGAAAAAATTATTGAAATGTTAAATAATTATGAAGAAGCATGTAAAAATGCCTCTCTCTTATTTGGTGGAAAATATACTATAGAAAAAAGTCATGATTATCCAGCTCTCAAACCAAAAGATGATTTGAAATTTGCTAAAGAATTTGCTAAAATTTATGAAGAGATTGGTATTCACCCAGAACTAAAAATAATTGGTGGTGGGTCTGATAGCAATATTCTAGCAAAAGAAGGTTTCAATTCTATAATCATTGGTGTTGGAATGTATGATGTTCATACTGTTAATGAATATCTTGTCACTGATGATTTATTTAAAACTACAGAGGCTATTTTGAAGTATATTATAAAATAAAGCCTCAGAGGAGAAGAGAGTTATTATGAATAAAAATGAATTAAAAGAAAGAGTCCTTGCAGCTATTAAAGAAAATAAAGAAATTATAATAGCAGCAGGAAGAAAAATATATTCAAATCCTGAATTTGGATATAAAGAATTTGAAACAACAAAAACTGTAAGTGATTTTTTCAAAAATGAACTTGGATTGGAAGTTGAAGAAAAGATAGCTTATACAGGATGCAGAGCTAGAATAAATGAAGATAAATCTGGACCTAAAGTGGCTATTCTTGGAGAGCTTGATGGGATATCTTGTTCTGAACATCCAGATGCCAACAGTATTGGAGCTTCTCACACTTGTGGACACAATGTTCAAATTGCTGGTATGCTTGGAGCTGCAGTAGGACTTATCAAATCAGGCGTTTTTAAAGAACTTGATGGTAAGATAGATTTCATTGCAACTCCTGCTGAAGAATTTATTGAACTTGCTTATAGAAGTAAATTAAAAGCTGAGGGACACATCAAATATTTTGGTGGAAAACAAGAGCTTATCAGAAAAGGTGCATTTGATGATGTAGATATGAGTATCATGTTCCATGCACTTGATACTGGAGATAAAAAAGTACTTGTAGGACCTGAAAGTAATGGATTTATTGGAAAAGAAATTAAGTTCATTGGAAAAGAATCACATGCAGGTTCTGCTCCATATGAAGGTATAAATGCTTTAAATGCAGCTATGCTTGCTATTAATAATGTAAATGCTCAAAGAGAGACTTTTAAAGAAGCTGATAGAGTAAGATTCCATCCAATTATTACAAAAGGTGGGGATATTGTTAATGTTGTTCCTGCTGATGTAAGAATGGAATCATATGTAAGAGCCAGAACTATTGATAGTATGATTGATGCTAATAAAAAAGTAAACAGAGCTCTTATCGCTGGAGCTATGGCTGTTGGAGCTGAGATAGAAATAACTGAACTTCCTGGATATCTTCCTATCCTAAAGCATGATGATATGGAGAAAGTTTTAAGAGATAATCTTCATTTTATAGGTCTTACAGATGATGATATTATAGATGGGGGAGATTTCACTGGGTCATTTGATTTTGGTGATGTATCTCATATCATTCCTACACTTCATCCAATGTTTGGTGGTGTAAAAGGAGCTCTTCACACTAGAGGATACTCTATTATTGATGAAGAATATGCTTACCTTGCCCCAGCTGAATCTATGGCTCTTACAGTGGTAGATTTATTATTTGATGGAGCTGAAATAGGAAAGGGAATCCTTAAAAATTTCAAACCTGCTATGACAAAAGAAGAATATCTTACTTTTATGGAATCTAATGATAAAACTATAAAAGCATAATCTTTTAAAATAATGAAAATGAGGATAATCATAATAAATTATGATTGCCCTCATTTTTTATTTTTCCATATTTTTACACATTTCAATAAAAGACACTGCTGAAGAACTTAAATATTTATTTTTGTGATAAATGATATTAAACTTTCTCACAAATTTAATATTTTTTATTTTAACTCTGGAAACTATTTTCTTTTCAAGTTCCTCTTTTACCAGATAATAAGGTAATACTGCTATTCCTATATTTTGTTGTACAGCAATCACTAGAGCCCTTGTACTGATACTTTCCCATAGTGGTTCTATAGTTATTCCTCTTGAAAAAAGTATACTGTCAAATAATTCTCTTGTTCCACTTCCTCTTTCCCTCAAAAGAAAATTTTGATTTTTTATTTCTTCCAGAGAAACAGTTTCTTTCTGTGCTAAAGGATTTTCAGGGCTGCATATTATTACAAGCTTATCATCCAAAATAGGGTTACTTATAATATTTTCAGAGTGTATTATTCCATCAATTATAGCAAGATCAAGTTCATTTGTCAGAAGCTTATTTTCTATTACTTTTGAGTTTTCTATATATACATTTATTTTTACACTTGGATATATTTCAGCAAATTTTTCAACATATTTTGGCATGAAATATGTTCCAGTAGCAATAGTAGCTCCTATTTTTAAATTATTAAATAAATCATGACATTTTAATTCTTTTTCCATTTCATCAAAAAGAGAAGTTATATGAGAAGCATAACTTAAAAATTTTCTTCCTGGTTCTGTTATATAAAGTCTTTTGGATATCCTGTCAAAAAGTTTTATTCCATAATATTCTTCTAATTCCTTTATAGCCAGGCTTGCAGCTGGCTGTGCTATAAAGAGCTCCTTTGCTGCCATAGTTACATTGTTATATTTACATACTGCCAAAAAAATTTTGATATGTCTCAATGTCATAATAAATACCTCTCTTATCATATAAAAAAAATTATATACTTTATAATATTATATTATTTTTTTTATAATTAAACAAGTTATATAATAAGTATATGAAATAAAAGAAATATTATAAAAATGGAGGTAAATTATGGAAACTTTAACTTTACAGAAAAAAAATTACTGGAAGCTTTTTACAACCATGCTTTACCTTAGTGCGTTTACATTTGGGGGAGGATTTGTGATTGTTTCTCTTATGAGAAAAAAATTTGTAAAAGAATATCATTGGATAGATGAAAAGGAAATATTGAACCTTATAGCCATTGCTCAA
This sequence comes from Fusobacterium sp., assembly GCF_032477075.1. NCBI lineage: Bacteria > Fusobacteriati > Fusobacteriota > Fusobacteriia > Fusobacteriales > Fusobacteriaceae > Fusobacterium > Fusobacterium sp. The sequence goes on from NZ_JAWDXO010000018.1 coordinate 45,351, forward strand.
TCTTCTCCTGGTTCTTTATCTATTAATATATCTATCTTGGTTGGTTACAAACTGGCAGGTATTCCAGGTACATTAATCTCTATCACAGCTACAGCACTTCCACCACTTATTACATTATCAATAGTTTCATTCTTTTATATATCTTTTAAAGATAATGTCACTATAAATGCTCTAATGAAAGGCATGCAGGCTGCTATTGCAGCAATTATTTTTGATGTTACATTTTCTCTGGCTAAAGATGTAGTAAAAAGAAAAGAGTTAATCTTTAGTTTAATGACAATAGCAGTATTTATTGCAGTATATTTCTTTGAAATTAATATTATATTTATAGTTTTAGTTTGTGGATTTATTGGTGCAATTTCCAGCAGTTGTAAATTCAAGACTCAAAATCTTTAAAAAGAGGTGACATTTATGATATATTTAAATTTATTTATAAGCTTTTTCAAAATAGGGCTATTTAGTATAGGAGGAGGATATGCAGCAATGCCTCTTATCAAATCCCAAGTTGTTGATCTTCACCAATGGCTGACATTAAAAGAGTTTACAGATATTATAACTATTGCTGAAATGACTCCAGGTTCTGTATCATTAAATTGTGCTACATTTGTGGGAATACAAATAGCAGGAATAAAAGGTGCTCTGGTTGCTACTCTTGGATGCATTACTCCTTCTTTTATTGTAGTTATGATCTTTACATTTCTTTATTTTAAATATGGAGATCTCAAAATTATCAAAGGTGTTTTAAGGGGATTACGTCCTGCAGTTGTTGGTCTTATAGCTTCTGCTGGAACTACAATAGCACTTATTGCTTTCTTTGAAAATAAAATAACTATTCAGGAAAAACATATTAATTATATATCAATAATGATCTTTCTTTGTGCTGTTATAGCTCTTAGGAAATTTAAAATAAATCCAATTTGTGTAATGCTTGTATCTGGAATTTTTGGAATAGGTATATATAGATTTTTAGTGTAAAAAGAAAATGCTGAAAACAATGATTTTCAGCATTTTTTCATAAATTTAAACCAGTTTTTATATTCTTCTTTATATATACTACCCTTTAAAAAGACAAAATTAAATTCTCTTTCTGCATGAAAATTTTTCAATTTTATAACTGAAATTTCTCCATTTTTAATCTCTTTCTCAACTGCTGTTTTATATATAAAAGTTATTCCAACATTATTTTTTACCATTTCTTTTATCATTCTTATATTTTCTATTTCATATTTTTTTGTAAAATCATTAATAGAAAGATTGTTATCATACAATATTTTTTCAAAAATATCTCTGCTTCCAGAACCTTCTTCTCTTATTATAATTCTTTCTTCTAAAAGCTCTTCAAAATTAAATTCTTTTTGAGAAAATCTATTTTTACTAGAACATACTGCAACAAACTCTTCTTTTGAAAAAAGGAATGAATCATATTTTGTTTTTTCAAAAAATCCTTCTACTAGAAGAAATTCTATATCTCCATTTTCTAATTTTTCAAGCAGTATTTTAGTATCTTTTACTGAGATGGATACATTTATTTCGGGATAATCAGAAGAAAAATTTCTCAATACCTTAGGAATCACATACTCACCTATTGTGAGAGTTGCTCCAAAATTTAAAATATAATTACTTGATGAAAAATTTAATAGTTTTTCTCTTATTTTTTCAGAATCAGAATTCATTGCTACCAAATATCGATACAATAATTTCCCATATTCTGTTAAAGACAAGGCTCTTCCTGAATATAAAAAAAGTTTATTTTTATAAAATTCTTCTAAAAATTTTATGTGCTGGGTTACAGCAGGTTGCGTCATATGAAGATTTTCAGCAGTTCTAGTATAACTTAATGTCTTACATAATTCCAGAAATGTATAAATTCTAAAATCAAGCATTATCTCCCTCCTATAAAAAATGATTCAAAAGTTAAAAATTTAACATCTTTACTTTTGAATCATTTTTTAATAATTAATTAAAATCCTCTTATTAAAATTGTGAATATCATTGCTATAACAAATAAAGCCACAATTCCTCCAACAGTGGAAAGAAGACTTAACGCTATTTTTGTTCCCAAGGATTTATTTGTAAGAAATGTATTTCTTACAAAATAAATATTAGCTACAGCAAATACTGCTCCCAGAACTCCTCCTTTTATTAAAAAGAAAAATGATGGTATTATGAAAAAATAGGCTATTTTGGAATAATTTTCCATTATTTTTATTTTTTCATTTTTATCAATAACTATCATTGGTGAATTAAAGAAATTATCTGTTATTTTAACTTCTCTTTCTATTCCTTGATCATCTATTAATTTAGTTTTTCCCCATTTTAATTTAACAGGATTTCCATTATACTTAAGAACACTTTTTAATCCAGATATTTCCCAAACTATTTTATTTTCTACAAAATTTGGATGTTCCACTTTAAATTCCATGCCTATTCCCCCACTTAGATATTTTATATAAAGTTTAATTAACTACATGTACCTAATTTATATAAACTCTCCTTCATAATATGAACTTTCTTTTCTGGAAGAAGTATTGTTATTCTATCTCCAGCTTCTATTCTAGCATTTCCCTTTGGAATTATTTCATGTTCATTTCGTGTAATAGCTACTACTAAAACATCTTCAGACCAATCTATTTCACATATTCTCTTTCCATCTAGTTCGGACTCCCCAGTTACTGGAATAGTTATTATAGTTTTTTTACTATGTTCTAATTTTTCACATGGAACATCTTTTGGCATTCTTTCATAAAGAATTTCATAGATTGGTTCTAATCCTAATAAATCAGTTATATAGTATGCTACCACAGAAACTGTTACAAGTGCAAGTAAGTGATCAAAATTTCCTGTCATTTCTAAAATAAGAACTGCTCCAGTTATAGGAGCTCTTACAACTGCCACAAAATATCCTGCCATTCCTAATACCATATAATGAGGTATAAATTCAGGTCCTACACCTAGTATATTAACTAACAATATTCCATATATCTTTCCTAATATAGCTCCTAATACCAACATTGGAAGAAATATTCCTCCAGCAAAACCTGTTGCGTATGACAATGCAGTAAATAATAATTTTATAATAAATATAACAGCAAGCAACTGTATAGTTCTATTTCCTCCTGCCATCTCTTCAACTAATTCATGTCCTCCACCTGTTACTTCTGGCAAAACAAAACATAAAATAAATGAAGTTGTCATAACAAAAGAAACTTTTGCCCATCTTGGTAATTTAGCACCTTTATATGTATCTTGAACTTTTATCAAAGTCATTGTAAATATTTTTCCAAAAAATGCTATAATTATACCAAAGCAAACAAATAAGCCAAATTGAAGATAAGGGTTTATTTCTTTAGGATAGTTTACAATTAAATTAAAGGCTGTCTCCATTCCAAACATTCTTCTTCCAACAAAATCAGATGCAATACTAGCTAAAAAAGTACATATCAGAAGTTTTGAAGATATGAATTTATGTAATTCTTCTAAACTAAACATAACTCCAGCTAGAGGTGCTCCAAAAGCTCCTGCTAATCCAGCACTTGCTCCACTTGTTACAAGATATTTTTTATCAACAGAGTCTCTCTTAAAAATCTTAGTAGCTCCATATCCTATATAAGATCCTAATTGCACTGAAGGCCCTTCTCTTCCTAATGAAAGTCCACATCCAATTCCAAATAGCCCTCCTATAAATTTTGCAATTAATTCTTGGCCCCATTTTACATAATCAAGCTGTCTTAAAATTATTCCTTTTACTTGTGGTATTCCACTCCCAGATGTTTTTGGATATTTTTTTGCAATTAAATCCACTAATAATCCAATAGCTATAAATCCTCCCCATACCAGCACCAAAAACATTGGACTTTTCAAATCTTCATGACTGAAAATACTTTCCCTTATATGATTGGCATAGCTTAATCCCCATCTGTAAATAGAAACAATAAAACCTGTCAATACTCCAACTCCTAAACAGAGCATATACAGTTTTCCGCTTCCTTTTTGCAGTAATTTTAAATTATCTTCTGCAGTTTTTTCAGAATTCATAATGAAGTCCCCCATAATATATTGATTTTCTTTCATATTCTATTCCTTTTTCTGATATAATACAATAATTTTTTAAAAAATTTCATGAAAAAATAAAACAAAACTGTTGTATCACAATTCAAATATATAATTACTTTCTTCATTTCTACGTATTTAACTTTTTTGTTTATATACTCTAACAAGTAATATTTTTATTCTTTAATTCTCTCTTTTTAATTTTTATTAATTTCAAAAAATTAAAAAGAGAATGAACTATAGGTAGAAATTTATTCTAACTTTCAGTCATTCCCTTTATAAATCTATATAAGATTATCCTAAATTTTTCTTAATCCAATCCTTACCTTCTACCATTCTTGTTACAAGCATAGCTGCTACTGTGTCTCCAGTTGCATTTATCATTGTAGCAGGTGGATCAACAAGATATCCAATTGTTGCAATAATAGGGAATGCTTCTGGTGGGAATCCATACATAGTTACTATAAGCATTTCTCCAATAAGACCTCCCCCTGGAACTCCTGACATTACCACTCCACCTACTATAGAAAGAAGAATAGCACTTATATAAGTTCCTGCTCCAGTAAATGGGACTCCAAATATACCAAATAAAAATGAAATTTTTAGTATAGAACTAAATACTGTTCCGTCCATATGTGCTGTTGCTCCTATTGGAAGTACTATTTCTCTAATATCTTTAGGAACCCCAATTTTTCCAGCTGCTTCTAAATTTACTGGAAGAGTAGCTATACTACTTTGAGTAGCTAGAGAAGTTATAGCTGGTGAAAGAAGATGTTTCAATGATTTTACTCCTTCTTTTCCCCCTGCTATGTATCCATATACTGGAAACATAAAAATAAAATAAGCAAAACATAATGGATAATAAACTATCATAGCTCTTGTGTATGAACCTATTAATTCTTTTCCATATTCACCTACAAGTGCTGCAAAATAAGCTCCTAACCCTATTGGAGCATAATACATTAATAAATTTATCATTTTTAAAAATACTTCTGCTAATGCATCTAGGCCATCAGCAATTTTTCTTCCTTTTTCTCCAACCATATTTACACATAACCCAAATACTATTGAGAAGAGAATAAGAGGAAGCATGTTTTTTCTTGAAATAAGTTCAGGAAAATCTGTAACAGTTATTGCTCTTACAATCTGATCGCCAGTTTGAAAGGGTTTTAATGCTTCTGCTGCTGGAATATTGAGATTTACACCTTGAGCTGGTGGAAAAATATTCACTATAATCAATATTATTATTGCAGCTACAAATCCAGTTGAAACAAATATAAGTATCAAGTTCTTAAGAATACTTTTTAATCTAGACATATCACTCATACTAGAAATTGAACTGCTTATAGTTACCATTACTAATGGTACAACTATTGTAAACATCCCATTGATAAATAAATCTCCAAAAGGTTTAAATACTTTTGCCTTCTCTCCCATTACAGTTCCAATGATACTTCCTAAAATTATTGCCCCTATTAAAATAATAGAAAAACGATAGGCTTCCCATACACTTTTTTTCTTATTCAATTCTGCCATTTTTAACACCTCACTGCTTTTATTTAGAATTTAAATTTTTCCTATTTAGGAAATAATTCAAAAATCCACTTATATATTCAAATATAACACTTACAACATCAATTACCTTTTTTAATTTTCATTATTTTTAAAGTCAATAGTATTCCTTTACTTTAAAAATTCTCCATGGCATATAGTCTCTGCTTTTCCAGACATAGTTATTTTATAATCTTCCCCTATTTCTATGAAAAGTTCTCCTCCTTCTGCCATAAGTTTTATCTTATTTTCTTTTATTTTTCCCAACTTATGTGCTAGTGCTGCTGTTGCACAGCATCCTGTTCCACATGCAAGTGTTCTTCCAGCTCCCCTTTCCCATGTTTTTATCATTATAGTATCCTTTCCTATTATTTTAGCAAAATTTACATTTGTTTTTTGAGGAAATATATCATTTTTTTCCATAAGTCTTCCTATTTCATTTACGTCATATTCATCAAAACTTTCTACAAAAATAGTTGTATGTGGAACTCCCATAAGTACACTTGAGAAAACTACTTTCTTATTTTTTATAAAAATTTCTTCTTCCAAAATATTTTCTTTTTTTATGGTACAAGGAATTGATTTTCTTCTAAAATCAATTTTTTCCATATCAACTTTAAGATATTCTATGTTTCCTGAAATATCTATATTAAGTTTTATATATTTTATTCCTGCATCTGTTTCTACTGAAAATTCATTCTTTGTTACAATTTCATTATCATATACAAATTTTGCAAAGCATCTTATTCCATTACCACACATCTCTCCTCTTGAACCATCAGAATTGTAATAGTTCATTTTTATATCTGCTTTTGAACTTCTTTCACAAAACATAAGTCCATCTGCACCTACTCCAAAATGTCTGTCACAAACTTTTTTGGCTGTTTCATTCCAGCTTGAAGATTTTTCTATCATCCCATTAATTAGAATAAAGTCATTCCCTGCTGCCTGCATTTTTGAAAATTTCATTCTCTCCTCCTTTCTATTTTTTCAGTTCTGATAATATGAAAATTGGTAATATTATTCATAAATTTTATTATTTTTGTATTATCAATCTATAATTTTATTTTAATATCCAATTATATAGGCTATTATTACTGCTGCTGCTCCAATAGACAACCATATTCCCATTAAAGGTCCCATCCATTTTACCCATTTCTCATATGGAATTTTTGCTATAGCTAAATAACTCATTAATCCACTTGCTGTTGGATTTATATAATTTGTAAACCCATCTCCATACTGAAATGCTAAAACTGTTGTCTGTCTTGATATTCCTAATAAATCTCCAAGTGGAGCCATGATTGGCATTGTTGTTGCTGCTTGTCCTGAACCAGATGGAATAAATATATTTGTAAATATTTGAGTTATGTACATCAATACAACAGATATATATCCTGGAAGATGAGAAATTGCCTGAGATAATGAATGTAATATAGAATCTATTACTTGACCTTGTTGTAAAATTACTAATACAGCATTTGCTATTCCGATAGATAAGGCTCCAAATAAAACTCCTTTAGCTCCCTCTATAAAATTTTCTGCAGCTTTACTTGGCCCTATTCCACATACAAAGCTTGATGATATCCCCATTAATAAAAATACACTTATAAGTTCATCTGTTCCCCATCCATATTTAAGTACTCCATAAATTATTGTTCCAAATCCTAGAAAAAATATTCCTAAGACAATTTTTTGTGCCCCAGTAAGCTTTGGAAGAGTATCAAAATCTATACTAAAATTATCATTTTTTTCTAATTCTCTTACTACACTGCTCTCTGGATTAGATTTTACCTTATGAGCATATCTAGTTATATAGATACAAGTTACAATATAGAGAATCACATATACTACAACTCTATATCCCATTCCAGAATATATAGGAAGTTGTGACACTTGTTGAGCCACTCCTACAGTGAAGGGATTTACAAATCCTCCAACAAATCCAACTCCCGCTCCAAGAGCTACTATTGACATTCCCACCATAGCATCAAATCCAAGAGCTCTTGCCATTACTATTCCTAAAGGAACAAATGCTATAGCTTCTGTATTCATTCCTATTGTAACTCCTCCAATTGAAAATACAAATACAACAATTGGAATAAGAAGCATACTTTTATTCCTCAAAAGAAGAGCTATTCTTGCTATCCCACCTTCAATAGCTCCCGTTTTTTGCATCATATTAAAAGAACCACATACTAGAAAAGTAAAAAATACAATTCCTGCTGAATTTTTCAAACCTTTTACAAATGATGTAAAAAGATTAGGCTGTGTCATTGAAAAAAACATTACAGGGGTGTTTTCTACATATTGAAAAGTTGCTGGATCTATAATATTTCTTCCTGATACTGGATCTAGAACTCTTTGATATACTCCTGCTGGAACAAGATATGTTGCTATAAATGCGAGTAATACAATACATGAAATTATTACATATGTATGAGGAATTTTCATTCCTTCAAAATATTTCTTTCTTTTTATTTCAGGTGTTCCTGTTCTTTCTGACATTACTTTCCTCCCCCAAAATTTTATTTTTTATTAAATGCTGAATATATATTCAATATCTGCATTTCTACCCCAATCATAAGTGCATCTTCATCTATATCAAATAGCCCATTATGAGCAGGAGCATCTATCCCTTTTTCTTTATTTTTTACACCTAAAGTAAAAAATGCTCCTGGAGTTTTTTCAATAAAATATGCAAAATCTTCTACTCCCATATTTGCAGTCTTTTTTTCAAAAATATTACTTTCTCCTAAGAGTTCTAGAGCATTCTCTCTTATTATATCTACTTCTTTATCATGATTTATCAGAGCAGTATATCCTTCTTCTCTTATAAACTCTCCACTTCCTCCAAAAGCTTTAGGAACATTAGTTACTATTTCTTCTATTTTTGCCAGCATAACTTTTCTTACTTCTGGACTCAATGTTCTCAAAGTTCCTACTAACTGAACTTTATCTGCTATTATATTTCCCTGAGTTCCTCCATGAATTGTTCCAATAGTAATCACTCCACTTTCTCTGGCATCTATATTTCGGCTTACTATAGATTGCAATGCCACCATTACATGAGATGCAGCAAGAATTGCGTCCACTCCATCACTTGGATATGCTCCATGACAAGATTTTCCATATATATTTATTTTCAAAGTATCAGATGAAGCATTCATTGCTCCATATTTTATTCCAATATGACCTGTTGGTAAATATTCATCTACATGCAATCCAAATACACAATTAACATTTTCAAGAGCTCCTTCTTGTATCATAGGTTTAGCCCCACCAACTGTTTCTTCAGCTGGCTGAAATAAAAATCTTATATTACAAGGTGGAATTATTTTATTATCTGAAAAATATTTAGCTACTCCTAAAGCAACAGTTGTATGTGCATCATGTCCACAGGCATGACATTTCCCCTCATTAACAGAAGTATATGGAGTATTTTTTTTATCTTTTATAGGCAAGGCATCTATATCAGCTCTCAAAGCTATTGTATAATTAGAATCTTCCCCTTTTATTTCAGCAATTATACCTGTTTTAAATACTTTATCTTTATATGGTATTCCCATTTCTTTCAAGTATTGACCTATTTTTTCCATTGTTCTATATTCTTCTTGACCTAGCTCTGGATGTTTATGAAAATCCCTTCTGACATCTATAAGCCAGCTTTTCTCCCTTTCAATTTCTTTTTTCAGTGTATTAATATTCATTTTTCCTCCAAGCTTTAGGAAATTTTTATTCCTTAATGATTTTACCAATTTATTCAATTTTGTTCCATCAATCAAAATAAATAGTTTTTTGTTCATATTTTATATATTTTAATTCTTTATTTCAGTAAAATATTTTTTTATATAATTCATATTTTTAGAATACTATCTAATTTAAAAAAATTTAACTTTTACTAAAGAGCTATCAAAACATCATTTTTAACTAAGTCTTCAAAACTTTCTCTTTTTATTGATAAAGCACTTTTTCCATCTTTAACAAATACTACTGCTGGTCTTGGAGCTTTATTATAGTTATTAGACATTGAATATCCATATGCTCCTGTCGTTGCTACTAATACTAAATCACCTGCTTCTGCTTTTGCCAATTTCTCATTTTTAATTATCAAATCTCCAGATTCACAACATTTTCCAGCTATTGTTACTACCTCTTCTGCTGTTTCATCAGCTTTATTTGCTACTATAGCTTCGTATTCAGCTTGATATAATGCTGGTCTTATATTATCAGTCATTCCTCCATCAATAAATATATATTTCACTCCACCATAAGTAGTTTTTGTTCCTCCAACTGTATATAAAGTACTCCCTGCATTTGCTACAATACTTCTTCCAGGTTCAATAGAAACCTTTTCCAACTTCATTTTTTCAGCTTCTAAACTTCTTTCTAAATGTTCTATCATAGATTTCATAAACTGTTCTACATCTATTGCTGTATCTTTCTCAGTATAATATACTCCAAATCCACCACCAAGATTTATTTCTGGAATATATATTCCTAAAGCTTCTGATATTTTTTTAGTTTCTTTTACCATTGATTCAATTCCTTCATGGAAAGCTTTGGTATCAAATATTTGGGAACCAATATGACAATGAAAACCTAAAAATTCCATATTTCTATCTTTAACTATTTTTTCTACTATTTCTGCTATTCTATCATCAAATATTGATTCTCCAAATTTTGATGAATGTTTAGAAGTTTTTATATACTCATGTGTATGCGCATCTATTCCTATATTTACTCTCAACATAACTTTAACTTTTTTATTTTTTTCTTTACATATTTTTGATAATCTTTCAATTTCTTCTTCATTATCAATAATAATACTTCCTATTTCATAATCAAGACACATTTCCAATTCTTCATCAGTTTTATTATTTCCATGCATATGAACCTTTTTCATAGGAAGTCCACTTGCTTTTATAGTATATAATTCCCCACCAGATACAGCATCTATATCTATATCATATTTTTCAACTAACTGACATATAGCTTTTGATAAAAATGCTTTTGACGCATATACAATGGATGTATTAAATTTATTGCTTTTAAAATTATTTTTATATTTAATTATATTTTCTTCTATGAGAGCTTGATCCATTATATATAGAGGTGTACCATATTTCTTTGCTAATTCAGTTACTTTCACCCCCCCTATTTCAAGTATTCCATTTTCTGTTTTCATAGTACCAAATAATTTCATTATCTTCCTCCTAATTTAAGTTTTTCTAAGCTGCACTATATTAATAACTTAATAAAGTTTTTTCTTTTTTGAAAAGTATATCTGGCATATTGTAGAGCCTAATAATATTCCTACTGCTATAGCTCCAGCTACTATAAATGTCTGTATTCCTTTTTGAACTGTCATCTGCATATCGTTTTTTATAAGCCCATACATAGTATAGTAAACACCACTTCCTGGAACTAATGGTATAAATCCTCCAATAAGAAATGTTATTGCAGGAGATTTTAATTTTCTGGCCATTATTTCAGAATATATTGTCATTGATAAAGAAGCTGCTAAAAACGCTATTGCTTCTGATAAATTTACTTTTAATGATATTAAGTAAAAAAACCATCCTATCCCACCACTTATTCCTGCATAGAATAATTTTTTTCTATTTAATCCAAAAAGTATTCCAAATCCTAAAGTTGCTGTTATTGCTGCAGCTATTTGAATAATCATTCTTCCCTCCATAAATCATAGAAAAATAGAAAGTATCATTCCTGATCCAGAAGCTAATGCTATCCCTGTAGTTACAGCTTCTACTCCTCTTGATATTCCTGAAACAAAATCTCCAGCTATAATATCTCTTATAGAATTAGTAAAAGATATTCCTGGAACGAGAAGCATCAAGGCAGATATTATAGAAATAGATATGTCATCTATAAAGTTAAACTTAAAAAATGTCAATGAAATTATAGCTGCTATTACCCCACCAATAAAATTAATAAAAAAATTATTTAATTTTAAATCTTTTATAAACTCATCTGCACATGCAAGGATAAAAGTAGAGATAAAAGCTACAATACTGTCTCTTATCTCTCCCTTAAAAAGTATAGCAAATGCACTGCCAACCAATACATTTCCTAATACTTTTTTTTTAAAATCCATCCTATTTTCAGCTTCTATTTCCATTATTTTTTCTTTTATTTCTGATATTTTATACTCATTAAGATTTCGAGCTATATGATTCAACCTGTCTACTTTATCTAAATTCAAAGTTCTTGAGTCTATTCTATCAACTTTTGAATATCTCTTTCCATCTGAAGAATCTATTGAAGTAATTATAGTATTTAAAGTGGCAAAGCTATTTGCCTTTATCCCATAGTATTCACAGGTTCTTCTTATAGTTTCTTCTGTTCTATAAGTTTCTCCGCCATTTTGTAGTATCAATCTTCCCATATAACATGCCACAAAAAGAACAGTATTTTCTTCTATCTTTTCTTTTGAAATACTATTTTTCTTATTCATAGATTATCTTACAACCTTTTCCAATATCTCTATTTCTTTTACTGTTGTATTTATTTTTGTCTTTGCTCCCAGAGGAAGAGTTATCATAGGTTCACTATGTCCAGATTCAAAATTATAAACTACAGGTATTTTTAAGTCCGAAAGATAATCTTTAAATACTTCCATCAAAGACATATCATTTTCAGAATCTGCTGGACAGTTTCTAAAGTCACCAAGTATGATTCCATTAATTTTTTCAAAAACCTTAAATTTTTTCAACTGATTCAGCATTCTATCTATTTTATATGTCTTTTCTCCTATTTCCTCTAAGAAAAGTATCTTTCCTGTATAATCAACATCATAATCTGTTCCAAGGCTTGATATCAAAGTAGCTAAATTTCCACCTACTATTTCTCCTTCTCCTATTCCTTCACAAAGCACTCCTAATTCCTTTGAAAAATTTTTTAATAGCAATTTATCATTCTTATTCATAAGTACTTCTTCAAAGCTTTTATAAGTATCTTTATTGTATCCACCAGAAAAATTACTTACAGCCATAGGACCATGAAATGTCACAAGTCCAGTTTTTTGAAAAATAGCCATATGTAAAGTTGTTATATCGCTATATCCTATAAAAATTTTAGGATTTTTTTTAATCATAGAATAATCCACCATTTCTACAAGTCTATTACAACCATATCCACCTCGCATACAAATTATTCCATCTATATTAGGATTTTCAAAAAAATCATTTATATCTTTTACTCTTATTTCTTCTGGACCAGCATATGAAAACCATCTGCTTTTAGTACTTTCTCCAAGAATAACTTTAAATCCCATTTTTTCAAGGTTGTCTTTTGCACTTTCTACTTTATCTATAGAAGTAAAGCTTGCTGGTGCAATGATACCTAAAGTGTCACCCTTTTTAAGTTTATTCCCTAACACACTATCACCTCAAAAATTTTTATCTAAACATTATATTACAAATCCATACTGCTGTTAATAATCCTGCCAGATCTGCTAAAAGTCCTGCTGCTACTGCATGTCTTGTCTTTCTTATA
>NZ_JAWDXO010000019.1 GCF_032477075.1 Fusobacterium sp.
TTCAGAAAAAATGTTACAATTTAATAACTAAAAAATAAAAAGTATGCCTTAAAATAATAAAGAAAGGGAAGAATTCCTTTTAAGGCATACTATTTTTATTGAAAAATGAGGTATAATTATTATTAAGAACTAAAAAGGAGGGATGAAATGAAGAGTTGGATTCTGGAATTGAAAGTTTTTTTATTAGAAGACATAGAATCGTATAAAACCATAGAAAAAATAACGGCTTTTATAGATTCTACTTTTGATAAAAATGAATACTGGAAAGAATATCATAAAGATAGAAAAGTAAAAGAGTATTGTTTTAATTCTTTTTATCCAGTAAAAGTTAATACTAAAAAGTATAATGCTGGAGAAATATATACAGTACAGATAAGAACTATTTCCAAAGAACTAAAAGAGCATTTCATGAAATATTTAAAAGATAATATAACAAAGGAATTAAAAGGCTTGATAATAAAAGAAAGGGAAATGGAATATAGATATATTGATAAGCTTGTTTCTGTTACACCTACAATACTTAAAACAGAAAATGGATACTGGAAAAAAAATATTACATTGGAAGAATATGAGAATAGATTAAAATTAAATATAATAAAAAAATATAATTCTATTTTTAATGAAAAGCTAGATGAAAATGTTGATTTATTTAATTTTATTGAATTCAAGAATAAGATTCCTGTAAAAATAAAATACAAGAATATTAATTTGCTTGGAGATAAGCTTATTCTGGGAATAGCTAAAAATGAAACTGCTCAAAAATTAGCTTTTCTATGTCTGAGTGTTGGGCTGGGAGAGATGAATGCAAGAGGGTTTTCTTACATGAATCCAAGATGGGTATAATAGAGGAGGTGAGATTATTTGTTACGAGAATGTGTTGAAATCTTTACTAAGATATACAACCAAAAAGGGGAAAGATTTATAACTGACAGCTATGAATTAGAACCAGGAGACTATTTTATAGTCAAAAGTGATGGGAAATGTAATCATATAAAAATAGAAAGAACAAAAAAATCAGAAGAAAATTCAAATAGAAGAACAATAGGAGATTATGAATATTTAGCAGAAAGAGATTATTTGAGCAGATTATTGGATATGAATAAGCCAATCGATGGAAAAAAACAAATTCATTCTAACAATTATTTATCTTTTTTTGTTAAGAATAATGTTCTAAGTGAAAAGAAAAAAGAATTAGAAGAAAGTATAGAGAAGTATTATGAAATTTTAAAAAATCCATTTCTAAAATATGATAAAGGGGAAAAGAAAAGGGTATATACACAACTTGAAGAAAAGTTAGGAAAACCTTCAGAAGAAAAAATTCAAAAAAATTATGAGTGGATCAAAGCAAATCTTTATGAAATAAAAAAAGAATTAAAAGAGGGGAAGGAATATATCAAAATATTCTTTGATGAGGATATAGAAGAGTACAAGAAAGAGAATGAAAGATATGTCATTCCTAATATATACAACAGTGTAGACTATAATGTAATAATAAATGAGGAAACTTATGGATTGCCAAATAATAACCTCAATTTAAATGCTAAAAAACCATATTTAGAAAATAAAACAAGAAAAGAGAAATATACTGTTCCTTATTTGTTAAATGAAGAAGAAGTATTTAAGCAAAAGAAATTCTTTGACTATATTTACAATATGGCAAATTCAGGAAAAAGAAATATATATATTTCACCAGATAAAAAAGAAATAATCCCTTTGGGAAATAAAGAATCTTTAAGTGATAATTTTACTGGATATTACCTAAGAATAAGAAAAGATAAAAGTGAAAGTGCAATAGAGAGATATGATATTATTTCAGATTATAGAGCTGAAATTTATCCTGAAATAAAAATATTAGATTGTTTAGGAAATGGAGATAGGGGGAAATTGGAATATGGAAGTTCAATAAGCAAGAACTCTGAATTAGTTGCTATGTTGAATAACCTTTTATTCAATGGAAAACTTTATGGAATAATTTTTGAAAATTTAAAAGATTTAAAAATATTTGATGAAAAAATAAAAAATATAGCAAATCAATATAAAGAAGTATTCTTTGAATTAGTGTATAAAGGGGACATGAAAAAATTTGTTGATAATTACAGAAAAATATTTTTAGAACTTATAAAAAATTCTTTATGTAAAAAAGATTACATATCAGAAGCATATGATATGTTTAATTTAATGGTTAGTATAGGTGATAGTATAAAAAAAGAAAGGGGTATGACTGTGAATAAATATCAAGAAATAAAAGAAAAATTTAGAAATATATTTGAAACTGGTGAGGGAGAGATAGAGAATGATGAAGAATATTTCTTCGCTTTAGGGCAATTATCAAAATTTTTAATTTCTAGGAATAGAATAACTGTAAAAACACATGAATTGGCAGTAAGAGTTATTGAAAGTAGAGATATTGAAGGGTTAAAAAGAGAAATTTATAAACTTTTTAGAAAATATGCTTATGATATAGGTTTCTACAGTACAAAATTTAATACTCTTTATGAACGAATATTAGGATATGAGGCTGAGAGTGAAAAAATAAATATGGATAGGTTGTTAGGAGGATACTTAGCTGACTCATTGATTTATGAAAAATCAGCTAAAGAAGAAAATGAAGTTAATAATAGAATTAAAGAAATCAATGGGGAGGAGAATAAATAATTATGAAAAATAGAATATATGGTGTGATAGGAATAAGATCAATGATGGCAAACTGGAATGCAGATTTTACAGGATTTCCTAAAACAACTTCATCAGGGGAAGTTTTTGGAAGTGATAAAGCTTTGAAATACCCAATGAAAAAAAAGTGGGAAAATGAAGGAGAAAAAGTTTTGTATGTAAAAAGTTTGAAAGTAGATAGTGGAGAAGGAAAAAAAGGTGAGGTAGCAGTAAGACCTAAATCATTAAGAGAAAGATATGATGAAATATTTGAAGCTAATTTGAAAGAAGAGAAAGATAAAACTAATGTAATGAAAAATCTTTTTAAAGCAATAGATGTAAAGAATTTTGGAGCAACTTTTGCAGAGGAGAAAAATAATATATCTATTACAGGAGCAGTTCAGATAGGACAAGGATTCAATAAATATGCAAACACATATGTAGAAGAGCAACAAATATTGTCACCATTTAGAGATAGCAGTAAGGATGAAAAAGAAGGAGAAGCCAGTCAATCAACTTTGGGAACAAAAATAGTAAGTAATGAGGCTCACTATTTTTATCCATTTGTGATTAATCCACAAGTGTATAGAGATTTTATAAAAATGGGAATGACTGAAGGATACACAGAAGAAGACTACAAAAAATTTAAAGATGCAGCTCTGACTTCAGCCACTTTCTTTAATTCAAACTCAAAATTAGGATGTGAAAATGAGTTTGCGCTATTTATAGAGGTAAAAGAGGGGTATTATCTTCCAGAGTTAGCTCAGTATGTAAAATTTTCTAAAGAAAAAGATTTTGTTGTAATAGAATTAGGGTTTGATGAGCTTATAAATCAATTCAAAGATAATATTTTATCTGTAGAGATATATTACAATACTTTAAATGTGAAAATAAAACATGATATAAAAGGAGCTAAAGAATATAATATCTTTACTAGAAAAGAGGTATAATCATGGAGATATTAAAATTTACTTTAAGTGGGAGAACAGCTTTTTTTAAGATCCCTGAAGTCAATTCTTATGTATATTTCTCTTATGGACACATACACAAGGTTTCATTACTGGGGTTATTAGGAGCTGTAATGGGTTATGGAGGATATAATTCTCAAGGAGAAAAGGAATATCCAGAGTTTTATGAAAAATTAAAAGATATCAAAATTTCTATCATGCCTAAAAATACTAATGGAAGTTTTTCAAAGAAAATTCAGTTTTTTAATAATTCAGTAGGGTATGCAAGTAATGAAGAGGGTGGAAATCTGATTGTTAAAGAGCAATGGTTGGAAGATGTAGAATGGGATATTTTTATAAAAATAGAGGATACAGATATTCATAAAGAATTGAAAGAAAGAATGAAAAATTATAATTTCGAATATACAGTATATCTTGGAAAGAATGATCATTTAGCAACAATAAATAATGTAGAGATATTTCAAGGAGAAAATTTTTTAGAAGATGAAAGTGAAATAAATTCTCTATTTATGAAAGAGCACATAGAAGGTTTTTCTGAAGAAGAATTTAATGTCTTAGGATCAGAAAATGATGAAATAAAATATGATCATAAATATGAAGAAAAATTACCTCTTTCTCTTCAAAATATTTCTAATCAATATGAAGTTGAAAGTTTAATTTTTACCAATAAAAAATGTATTTTAAAAAATAAAAATAATTTTGTAAAAGTGAATAATCAAATAATAGAATTCTATTAGGAGGAATATGTTTGAAGAAGAACTTTTTTCAATAGAAAAGTATGTAAAAGATGAAAGTAAAGTTTTAGCTCATATATCAGATATAAAGAATCCAGAGACATTATTAGAACATTCTGATTTAGTGGTAAAATATCTTAAAAAAATATATAAAGATAAAAATTTAAAAATAGTTTTTGATAAACTTGCAGAGAAATTTTGGGGTCAAAATGAAATTTTAAAAAAATTTTGGAATGAAATGATAATCAATGTACCTTGTATGCATGATATTGGTAAATTAAATATAAATTTTCAAATTGATAAAATGAAAAATAAAATATTTAGAAGAGTTCCTTTATATCAAAGTAAGAAGCATTCTAATTTATCTGCAAGAATATATATCGATTATTTTAGCAATAAAGTTTTTAATCTATGTTTAGAAAAAAAATTAGATAACAAAAATGCTGTTAAATGTTTTATTTTTATCATTTTGAATTCCTATGTCATATCAAGACATCATTCTTCTACTAAGAGTTTAAATGAGGATTTCTTTTGTGAAATAATAAATGATTATGAAAAATATAAAGAATTATTTGAAGAAATAAATAATTATTGTCCTAATTTGAATTTTTCAATAAAAGAAAATAAAAATCTATTCAGAGTATTGAAACAATTAAAAACAGGAGAAAAAGAATGGAATAATTCAGTAGAAGCTGATGAGTGGAATTCTATTGACTATTATATTTATACAAAATTATTGTATTCTTTATTAGTGTCATCGGATTTTTATGCTACAAGTGAATATAGTTCTGGAAAACCAATAGAGAGTCTAAATTTTCTTACAAATATTAATGAGTATATATCTGTTTTTAATAATACAGAAATATATAAAGGGATCAAATTACATCAGGAAACAGGGAAATTTTTTACTGAGGATAATATAAACTATCATAGAAGTGAGATGTTTTTAGAAGCAGAAGAAAATTTGGAAAAAGATACAAAAGAAAATATTCTATTTTTAGAAGCACCAACAGGTTCAGGAAAAACAGTTACTTCTATTAATTTAGCATTGAGATTATTAGAAAAAAATAGAGAGCTAAATAAAATATTCTACATATTTCCATTTAATACTTTAGTAGAGCAAACAAATTCATCTCTGAGGGAAATATTTCAAGATTCATCTTTAGAGGAAAATATTTCAGTAATAAATTCAATAACTCCTATAAAAGAAGTTGAAAGCGAAGATGAATATAAAAAAGATAATATCGATTATGAAAGATCACTATTAAATAGACAATTTATACATTCACCAATAGTCTTAACAACTCATGTCCATTTTTTTGAAACTTTATTTGGAATTGATAGGGAGAGTAGCTTTGCTCTCCCACACTTAGCTAATAGTGTAGTAATAATGGACGAAATACAAAGTTATAAAAATAAAATCTGGAAAGAGATAATAATATTCTTAAAAAAATATGCAGAGATTTTAAATATTAAAATAATTATTATGTCTGCAACACTTCCAAACTTATCAGTTTTATTAATGCAAGATGCAAAAATTCCATCTCTTGTAACTGACAGAGAAAAATACTATAAAAATCCAATTTTTAAAGATAGAGTATCCTTAGATTTCTCTCTCTTAGAGAAAGAATATGGAAGAGAAGAACTATTTGAGAAAATAGAAAAAATTATTCTTGAAAAATATAAAAATAAAAAAGTAGTAGTGGAGTTTATTAAAAAAGCTTCTGCATTTGATTTCTATAAAAGATTAACAGAAAGAAATGAGGAGATTAAGGAAGATATTTTCTTAATAACTGGTGATGACAATAAAGCTGAGAGAAAAAGAATAATAAAAGAAGCAAAAGATAACAAAAGAAAAAGCATGATACTAGTAGCAACTCAGGTAATTGAGGCAGGAGTGGATATAGATATGGATATTGGATTCAAAAATATATCTATATTAGACGCTGATGAACAATTTTTAGGAAGAATTAATCGTTCTTGTAAGAAAAAAAATTGTAAAGTCTATTTTTTTAAATTAGATGATGGAGGAAAGATTTATAAAGGCGATGTGAGAATACAGGATAGATTTACGCTGATGAATGAAGAGATGAGAGAGATTCTTAAAAGTAAGAATTTTAATGAATACTATAGTAAAATTCTTAAGGAATTAGAAAAATTTTCTAAGGATGAAAAAAAAGAAGAAAATATAGATGACTTTAGGAAAGATAAAGTTATCCAACTAAATTTTAAAGAAATATATGAAAGATTAAAATTAATAACAGATGATAGAAGAACAAAAATGATATTTTTCTCTAGAAATATGAATATAGAAAGAGAAGAGATAGAAGGAAATGAGGTATGGAAAGAATTTAGAGAAATACTTTTAAATAATGAAATGGGATATGCTGAAAGAAGAGTAAAGTTATCTAAAGTAATGGAGAAAGTGGATCTGTTTTCATATAATATTCCTGTGGAAATGACATATAGATTGTCTTATCAAGATAAAATTGGAGATAATATTCTATATATTGAAGATGGAGAAGAATATTTTATTAATGGAAAATTTGATAGAAAGAAACTACAATCAGATAAAGATTTTGAAATGATATTGTAACTATGGAGGGTCTATGCCTATAAATGGAACAATTATAAATTATTTTATTCATTGTAAAAGGCAGTGCTATATGCATTACAATAGAATAAATATGGAAGATGAAAGTGAATTAGTAAAAATTGGAAAAGCTATGCATGAAGAAAAAAAAACAGATGAAATAACTGTAGAAAATATCAAGGTAGATAAGATAAAGAAAGATTATTTAATAGAGATAAAAAAATCAGATGCAGATATTGAAGCAGCAAAAATGCAGGTACTTTATTATCTCTTGAAATTAAAAGAAAAAGGAATAGATAAAAAAGGGAAAATAGAAGTAATAGAAAAAAATAAATCTTCAAGAAAAAGCTATGAAATTGAACTTACTGCTGAAAATGAGATATATATAAAGAATATAATAGAGGAAATAGAAAAATTAGTTGAGAAAGATGAATTGCCACCAGTTGAAAAAAATAATAAATGTAAAAAATGTGCATATTATTCATATTGCTATATTTAAGGAGTGTATATGAGAGCTGGAACAAAATATATTTTGAGTAAAGGAACTCTTGAAAGAAAGGATAACTCACTGTGTTTTAAAAATGAAAGTAAAACAACATATATTCCTATTGAAGGAGTTAAAGAAATATTTGCATTAGATGAAATTTCTGTAAATACAAAGCTTTTTGATTTTTTAGCTAAGCATGGTATTACATTGCATTTTTTTAATCATTATGAGGGATATTCTGGAACTTTTTATCCAAAAGAAAAATATGTAAGTGGAAAGTTAGTGATTAAACAAGCAGAGGCTCATAAAAATTATAAAGAGATTATAGCTAAAAGCATTGTAAATGGAATTGGAAAAAATATTTATGAGTTGCTTTATCATTATTATCGTCATGATAAAAAAGAGTTAAAGGAATATTTAGAGTGGCTTTCTAATGAGGTAGAAAGAAGATTGAATGAGAGTAATGATATAAACGAGATAATGGCAGTGGAAGGAGAGATTTGGGCGAAATTTTATGATAATTTTAAAATCTTTTTAAGAGAAGATTTTATTATGAACAAAAGAGTTAAAAGACCACCAGATAACCCCATAAATGCTTTGATTTCTTTTGGAAATTCGATTCTATATACTAAAACTATCAGTCAGATTTACCAGACACATCTAGAACAAACAATAAGTTTTTTACATTCACCATCTGAGAGAAGATTTTCATTATCTTTAGATTTATCAGAGGTTTTTAAACCAATTATTGTATTTAGAACAATTTTTGAATGTGTAAACAACAGAAAACTAAATGTAGAAAAACATTTTGAAAAAAATTTGAATTATTGTATTTTAAATGAAACTGGTAAAAAAATATTTTTAAATTCTTTAGAAGATAGAATGAATGAAACTTTTGAGCATCCTGTTTTAAAAAGAAAGATTAGCTACATAACAGCTATAAAATATGATGCATATAAGTTAATAAAATTTTTATTAGAAAATAAAGAATTTATACCATTTTATATAAAGGAAAAGATGTAAATGAAAGGTAAAAATTATAACTATATATTTCTTTTTTATGACATAAATGAAAAAAGAGTGAATAAAGTTTTTAAAATTTGTAAGAAATATTTAAACCATCATCAGAGATCTGTATTTCGTGGAGAGATAACTCCTAGTAATTTAATAAGATTGCGTTTGGAATTAAAGGATATTATTAATAAAAAAGAAGATTTTATAAGCATTGTAAAATTAATAAGTGAACACTATTTTGATGAAGAGATAATAGGAACACCTTGGAAAGATGATGAAAATATGTTTATATGATTTCCAAGTCTAAAAACTAGCAATTTTATTAAATAGTTATTTTAAAAGAGATTGAAAAGATAAAAAATTAAAGTATAAAAAATTGTATAGCTTGGAAAAAAAGATAAAAAGCCTTGTTAAATTCAATGATAGAAAGAATAGTAAATAATGAGAATGCTTATTTTATGAAGATAGAATAGTAACTAATAAGTTTTTAAATAAGATGTGAAATGTGATTTGTATTTGGTATATATGGATAGAATAGTAACTAATAAGTTTTTAAATAGTTTTCCCTTATATTCCATATCCATTTCAAACTTTATAGAATAGTAACTAATAAGTTTTTAAATAAACTTTTAAACTATTTAATAGTGTTCTGCTTGTCGATAGAATAGTAACTAATAAGTTTTTAAATACAACTTTATTTTTTTGTTGCTTGCCGTCGATGTTGATAGAATAGTAACTAATAAGTTTTTAAATTTCTTTAATTTAATAAGATACTACAAGTTTGTTTCATAGAATAGTAACTAATAAGTTTTTAAATCTATATTGATTTTAAAGGCTGTACAAATACATCATATAGAATAGTAACTAATAAGTTTTTAAATACAACTTTATTTTTTTGTTGCTTGCCGTCGATGTTATAGAATAGTAACTAATAAGTTTTTAAATTCTAGTCCTCCTATGCCATAAATTCAGCAAATTTATATAGAATAGTAACTAATAAGTTTTTAAATTTTGATTGCTTTGTAAAGCTGGTAGCATAGATTGAGTAGAATATTAACTTATTAGTTTTAAATTTTCATGAGATCAAATATAAAAACAGGCTAAGAATTTTTTTAGCCTGTTGTAATATTAGCAGTTCTAAAAATTGATTTTTAAAGAATAAGTATAAAATATCAGTATCCAAAGGATTGTATTTAACAATAATTTTCTTTCCTTTCAGAGAAGTTAAAAAATTATTGGTATAAATAAAGTTATTAAATCTTAAAAAAGATTTACTTGTTTTTATGCTGGTTTACTGAAGAAAGATATCAAATTCACAAACACATGGAATATCCTATATCATTTCATATTTAAGTAAAAAATTATTTTTCTCATCATCTAAATAGATATATGAATCAAGAAAGTTTTTTATATCTTCTTTAAGAAAAGAGATAAATTTTTTAATTTTCTCATCTTCAGTAAAATATTTAGAGACCTTTATAGAAATATTATCATAGATTTCTTTCAATAATCTTTATTAGCTTCTGAGGTTCTATTTATTATTCTAATGAAAGAAGCTTTGTCGAACTTACATAGTTTATTTCTTCTATTCCAATAATTATATCCTCAATAGGAATAGTTATATCTGAAATATCCAAGGATATTACTACTGATGCCACATTATTTATAGGAATATTCTGATTTATCGTAATTATATTTCCATTCACAAATGATAGATAATTAAGAACTTCAGACAAAACTCCTTTTTTATGCTCAAGCATCATAGAAACCAGAGCTTTTCTTCCTATACTGTTGTCAGAAGGAAGAAAGACATAATCTTTATATTTATAGTAAGTGCTTCTGCTGATTCCAACAATTTTTGCAGCGTCACTTATTCCTTTTACTTTACCTTCAGTTAAAAGATTTCTAGCTTCAACTACTTTTTCAAAATAGTCTGGAAGTATTTTTTTATTGACAATAAGGTATTTTTCTTTCATAATATCCTCCTATAAAACAACTGCTCCTTTCATATCTATATCTAAAGTTCTGATAATCCAGCTGTTTTTTAGATTTTTTATCTCATATTCTATCTTCCACTGAAAATCTTTAGTTTTTGCAATATTCATCAATGTTGGTCCTGATCCACTGATAAAAAGAGCTGTATTTCCATTTTTTTCACAAATTTCTTTTACTTCTTCATATTCATTGATAAGAACATTTCTGTATTTTTCATGAAGTCTGTCAGAGAGAGCTTTTTTTATAAGAAGTTCATCACCATTTTCAAGAGCTTTCAATAAAACAGCAATTCTTGATACATTGTACACTGCATCTTGATATGGTATTTCAGATGGAAGAACTTTTCTTGCTTCCGCTGTAGATAATCTAAAATCTGGCACTAGTGCACAGAAATAAAGATTTTCACTAATATTATATTGAACAGTATATGGAATACCATCTTCCACTAAAGAAGCTGTAAGGCCTCCAAAAAGAGCTGGGGCTATATTATCAGGATGCCCTTCAATATCATTGCATATTTTAAATATCTCATCCTTAGATAATGGATTTCCAGCAATAATATTTGCCCCCATTACTCCCCCAATGATACAGGCAGCACTGCTTCCCAGCCCTCTGGATACAGGAATATCACTTTTTATACTTATTTCTATACCAGCAACAGGATAGTTTAGAATTTCTAAAGTCTTCTTAAATGATGTATATACTAAATTAGAATCATTTTGATATTTTTCTTCACAACCAACAATTCTTAAACCATATTCAATTCTTTTAAAAGTAAAATATGAATAAAGTTTAAAAGCAAGTCCCAAAGTATCAAAACCAGGACCAATATTTGCTGTAGTTGCAGGGACTTTTACAGTAATCATAATATCACCTCAAAACAGTTTTTCATATCTTCTTTATTTATAATTGAAGTATGTATATCTTTTTTATTTTTTAAATTTTTAAGATTTTCAGGGATAGGAACTCCTGTTTTTTCACTTAACAATTCCATAATTTTAAATTCATCAGAATTATTTTCTCCAAAGAGAGATTCATAAACAGCTTTGCTGAATTTATATGGACTGGCTGTAGCTAAAACTATATTTTTATGTTTAGAATCTTTCTCTTTAAATTCTTTCATGACATTGTATGCTACAGCAGTATGTGTATCTAAAAGATAATTATATTCATTATAGACATTTTTAATTGTTTCACTTGTTTGTAAATCATTAGTATATCCAGCATAAAATAGATTATCTATGCAATTTTTTATTTCTTGAGTTACAGTATATTTTCCATCAGATTTTAATTCATCCATAAGTGATTTTATATATTTATTATCATTTCCACTTAAATGGTATATAAGTCTTTCCAAATTACTAGATATTAATATATCCATAGATGGAGATAATGTTTTATAGAATGGACGATTTCTATCATATGTTCCAGTTTGAATAAAATCATATAAAACATTGTTTTCATTAGAAGCACATATTAATTTATTTACAGGGAGTCCCATAAGTTCTGCGTAATACCCAGCAAGAATATCACCAAAATTTCCAGTAGGAACAGTAAAATTAACTTTTTCTCCTAAACTAATTTCATTGCTTTCAGCTAATTTCATATATGAATAAAAATAATAAACTATCTGGGGAACCAATCTTCCTATATTTATAGAATTGGCAGAAGAAAGAGAATAATTTTTATTCTTTAGTTTTTTCTTTACTTCCTCATCTGTAAATATTTTCTTAACTTCACTTTGAGCATCATCAAAATTACCATTTATAGCATAAACATATGTATTATTTCCCTCTTGTGATATCATTTGCTTTTCCTGTACTTTGCTGACCCCATCATTTGGAAAAAAGACCAGTATTTTTATTCCCTCAATATTTTTGAAGCCTTCTAAAGCAGCTTTTCCAGTATCTCCAGAAGTTGCTGTTAATATGAGAATTTTTTCTTTTATTTTATTTAGTTTTAATGCCTCAGTAGAAAGGTATGGAAGTACAGACAGAGCCACATCTTTAAAAGCAGAAGTAGGCCCATGAAATAGCTCTAATATATAGTCATTTCCAACCTTAACTAAAGGAGTTATGTCATTAGAACTAAATTTTTTATCATAAGCACTTTCTACACAATATTTTATACTTTTTTCTGGATAGTCATCTAATATTTTAGAAAGAATTATTTCAGCTATTTCAGTATATTTTTTACCTTTTAATTCAGAAATATTTATCTTTAGATTTTTCATATCTCTTCTTACAAAAAGTCCTCCATCACTTGCAATTCCTTTTATTACAGCTTGTGAAGCTGAGCATGCTATATTTTGTTCTCTTGTACTTTCAAATTTGCTGTTCATAAATTTTCCTCCAAATTGTTATTGCATTTACCTACTTGCTATGATATAATGTTTTTCAAATAAATACAAGTGTTTTTCTTATAAAAACAAAAAATAATTTGAAAGGGGTAAAATATGAAAATAGGATTATTAGGTTTTGGAACAGTAGGAAGTGGAGTATATGAGATACTAAAGAGCAGTTCAACCAATAATATAGAAGTGAAAAAAATTCTTGTAAAAGATGAAAAAGATAAAGTTATGGATATAATAACTACAGACGCAGAAGAAATATTAAATGATAAAGATATTGACTTAGTAGTGGAAGTAATGGGAGGAATTCATCCTGCATATGAGTATATAATAAAATCCTTAAAAAATAAAAAAAATGTAGTAACTGCAAATAAAGCAGTAGTAGCTGCATATTTAAAGGAGTTTACCAAAATGGCTTATGAGAATGGTGTATCATTTGAATATGAAGCAAGTGTCTGTGGTGGAATTCCATGGATAAAGTCTTTAGAAAAAGCAAAAAGAATAGATGAGATAAGCGAAGTGTATGGGATATTTAATGGAACAAGTAATTTTATATTGGATAATATGACTAAAAAAGGTTATGAATTTCAGGAAATATTAAAAAAGGCACAGGAAAAAGGATATGCAGAGAGTGACCCATCAGCTGATATAGATGGAATAGATATAATGAGAAAGCTGTTGATAACTTCAAGTTTGGCTTTTGAATGTGAAATACCAGAAAAAGAAATAGATGTTTTTGGAATAAGAAATATACAAAAAGAAGATATAGAATATTTTAATAATATTCGTTATACAGTAAAACTTATTGCAAAAGGAAAAAAAGCAGAAAATAACTATTGTGCTGCAGTAGAACCAGTACTTTTTAAAAATGACAGAATAGAAGCAGCAGTACCCCAAAATTTTAATATAGGAACTATTTCTGGAAAAACTATAGGAGAATTAAAATTTTATGGACAGGGAGCAGGTAAACTGCCAACTGGAAATGCAATAGTACAGGATATAATTGATATTATGGAAGCTAAAGGAAATTTAATTGAAAGAAAATTTGAGAAAAGTTTAATAAAAGACAGTTCTCTAATAAGTGGGAAATACTATGTAAGAATTAATGATGAACAATTTATAAAAGATAATTCTGATATTATTGAAAAAAAATTAGAATATTCAGGAAATATTATTTATATAACTAAAGAGATAGACTGCAGTGCTATGAAAAAAGCAGCAGAAAAATATCTGGAAAAAGAAATATTTTATGCTAGATTTGAGAACTAGAAATTAAAGGAGACTAAAATGATAAAAGTAGCAAAATTTGGAGGATCATCACTAGCTGATGCAGAACAGTTTAAAAAAGTAAAAAATATAATAGAAAATGATGAAAACAGAAGGATTGTAGTAGTGTCAGCTGCTGGAAAAAGATTTAAAGAAGATAATAAAATAACTGATTTATTATATCTTTGTTATGCTCATATAAAGTATTCTGTTTCATATGAAAGTATGTTTTCTATAATAGAAAACAGATATTTAGAAATAAGAGATGAATTAGGATTGAAATGTAATCTTGAGAGTGAATTCAGAATAATAAAAAGCAGAATGAAAAAAGGAATGAACAGAGATTATTTGGTGAGCAGAGGAGAATATCTTGCTGGAATGTTAATGGCAGAATATTTAGGATACGATTTTATAGATGCTGAAAATGTAATATTTTTTGATTATAATGGAAAAGTAGATACTGAAAAAACAAGAGAAGCAATGGAAAAAGCAGTAGAAAGAAGTCCTAAGGGAGTTATTCCGGGATTTTATGGTACATTACCAAATGGAGAAATAAAACTTTTTTCCAGAGGAGGTTCAGATATAACAGGAGCTATAGTTTCAGATTGTATAAAAGCTGCTATTTATGAGAACTGGACTGATGTGTCTGGAATACTAATGGCAGACCCAAATGTAGTTAAAGATCCTAAGAGAATAGAAATAATAACATATAGTGAATTGAGAGAGCTTTCATATATGGGAGCTAATGTGCTTCATACTGATGCAGTAGCACCAGTAAAAAAAGCTAATATTCCTATCAATATCAAAAATACAAATGCTCCAGAAAACCCTGGAACTATAATCGTTGATGAGAATAATGAGCTGTTGAAAAATACCAAAAATTATTTTATAACTGGAATAGCAGGAAAAAAAGATTTTTCTGTTATATCAATATATAAAGATCATATGTCAGGAGAAGTAGGAGCTATAAGAAAAGCTTTAGAGATATTTGAAAAGTATAAAGTAAGTATAGAACATATTCCTACTGGGATAGATACATTTTCTATAGTGGCAGCCACTGAGAATATAAAAAAATATCTTTATGAAATAGTGGCAGATCTCAAAAGGGAATGTGAACCTTCTGAAGTAAAAGTGATAGATAATATAAGTCTTATAGCTACTGTAGGAAGAAATATGGCTGACAGACCTGGAATGTCTGGAAAACTTTTTGCTGCTATAGGGAACAGCGGAGTAAATATCAGAATGATATCTCAAGGGTCAGATGAGATAAATATTATAGTTGGAGTTGAAAATGAAGATTTTGAAAAAGCAATAAATGTTATATATAATAATTTTGTTATTTAAGGAGATATAAAAATGAAAAAATATAATATAGGAATACTAGGAGCTACAGGAGCAGTAGGTAAAGAAATGATGAAAGTATTAGAAGAAAGAAATTTTCCAGTAGAAAATATAAGACTTTTTGCCAGCAGCAGAAGTGCTGGGAAAAAAGTATTTTTTAAAGGAAAAGAGTATGAAATAGAAGAGGCTAAAAAAGGAATTTATGAAGGAATAGACATATTATTAGGAGCAGTGGAAAATGAACAGGCTAAGGAATTTATTCCATCTGCAATAGAAAATGGTGTAGTAGTGATAGACAACAGTAGCGCTTATAGAATGGTAGATGATGTACCTCTTATAGTTCCAGAAGTAAATTCAGAAGCTGTAGAAGCCCATAAGGGACTTATTGCAAATCCAAATTGTGCAACTATAATAGGACTGGTAGCAGTAAATGAACTTAATAAATATTCTGAAATAGAAAGAATGATAGTATCTACTTATCAAGCTGTATCAGGTGCTGGAAGTGGTGGAATAACTGAATTGAATGCAGAAATAAAAGCTATAGCAGAAGGAAAGGATTTTACTATGGAAACATTTCCTTATCAGATAGCTTATAACTTAATACCACAGATAGGAGGCTTTGATGAAAAAGGGTACAGTTCAGAAGAAATGAAATTTCAGAATGAAGGAAGAAAAATATTAAATAATCCCAAGTTAAAAGTTAACTGTACATGTATTAGGGTTCCAGTGTATAGAAGTCATTCTGAATCTATAACTATTGAATTTAAAGATAAAATAGATGCAGAAAAAGCAAGAGAAATATTAAGCAAAGCAGATGGGGTAAAATTAGTAGATGATCCTCAAAATAAAAAATATCCTATGCCTTTAGATACAAGTGATCAAGATCTGGTATATGTTGGAAGAATAAGAGAAGATATAAGTAATGATGAAGGAAAAGGATTAACTCTTTGGTGCTGTGGAGATCAGGTACGTAAAGGAGCAGCAACTAATGCTGTTCAAATTGCAGAACTGCTTATAAAAAAAAGAAATGATATAAAATAAAATTAGAATATCTGTATAGCTGTTATGAAAAAGCAGAATGCAGATATTCTAATTTTATTTTTATCAATATATAAAAGTCCGATAATTGAATAAATAAAAAATAAATTAATAATAAAAAACTAACATTTTCTTTCTTTAATTTCAAGAAGATTTTATTGTTTTTATAATTTATCTATAATATAATTTAATTGTTAGATAAGGAGGCTGAATAAAAATGGCATTAGAAAAAATAGTTATGCTTGGTGACAGTATTATAGATTGGAATTACAGCAGTAAATATATAAATTATGGGCATGCAGGATTTAAAACAAGAGATATATTATGGCTTCTAGAGGAAAAACTTGAAATAAAAGGAGATATTGGAATACTTTTAGTGGGAGTAAATGATATTTTATGTGGTTTTCAAGAAGAATATACATTAGATTATTATAATAAAACTGTAGAAATACTTAGGCAAAGATTTAAAAAACTTATATTATTAAGTATGCTTCCAAGTGATACTTCAAGAATAAATGCAAAATCTAAAATGTTAAATAGCAAATTAAAAAATTTATACAATGAAGATTTCTTTGATATTTATAACCTGTTTTTAGATGCTCGTGAATTGCTGGCAGATAAATATACTGTAGATGGAATTCATTTAAATAATTATGGATATGACATTTTTAATAAAGCTTTAACTGAAATTGTAGAAAAAGTAAAATATGAAGAAATAGGATATCCAGACAGAGAAACTGCTGAAAGAGAATTAGAAGAAGCAGGAGAACTTAATCCAGGACAGTGGATAAGCCATTCTAAATATACAGCTCTTGCCTGTAAAAAAATTGCAGAATATTGCCCTCATATGAACAGTGAAAAAGCCTATATAATTGGATTACTTCATGATATAGGAAGAAGAGTTGGAATAGTGCAGGAAAGACATATGCTGGAAGGATATAAATATTGTATGTCTAAGGGATGGAAAGAAGTTGCTCAGATATGTATAACACATTCTTTTATGTTGAAAGATATAACTACATCTATTGGAAAATGGGATATAACCAAAGAAGATTATGAATTTATGAAAAATTTTATAACTGAAGCTGTCTATGATGATTATGATAAATTAGTTCAAATGTGTGACAACCTAGCTCTTCCAAATAGTTTTTGCTTTCTTGAAAAAAGGTTTGTAGATGTAGCAATGAGGTATGGAGTAAATGAGTATACTACTAAAAGATGGGGAGCTATCTATGATATCAAAAAATATTTTGAAGAAATAGCTGGTAAATCTATAGAGGAAATACTGAAAATTTTATAAAATCTAGAAATTTATTATAGATTTTTAATGATTAATAAAAAATTATCTGTAAAAATAGAGTGAAATTTATTGAATAAAATTTTGAAATATATATTTCATTTTTAGTTACAATAATATTATAGTCATCTCTTTTATGGATAATAAATAGTAGAAATAGAAAAAGATCAAGGAAAAGAAATCCTCTTTTCCTCTGATCTTTTCATTTTATTGTTTCTTTTCAATTTTATATAACAAAGAATATAAAAGTGGAACAACAAACAGTGTCAACATAGTTGAAGCTGTAAGTCCAAAAACTATTGTTATAGCCATATCTCCATATAATGGATCAAATACAAGAGGCAGCATTCCAAAAATTGTTGTAACTGATGCCATAGAAACTGGTCTTATTCTGCTGACTGCTGAATCTATAACGGCAGTATAGGGGTCTTTTTTATCCACATTTATCTCATATTTTATTTCGTCTATAAGAACAATAGAATTTTTTATCATCATACCGCTGAGGCTTATAGCACCTATTATAGACATGAATCCAAAAGACCTTCCTGTGAGAAATAATCCAGGTGCTATTCCTATAAATGAAAGAGGAAGTATAGCAAAAATTATAAATGGATCTTTCAGAGTTGCAAATAGAAGTACACATATTGAAAACATAATAGTTCCCTGTAATGGAAGACTAGAGAATACAGCAGCCACATTTTTATTCTGCTCATAATATTCTCCGCCCCATTCAATTTTGTAATTTTCTGGAAGAGATAATTTATTTACTTCTTTTTCAACTGCCTTTCTAATACTTTCAGCAGTGACACCTCCCGAAATATCACATTGAACTTTTATAGCTCTTACTCTATTTCTTCTCCAGATTTCAGGGTCTTCCCATTTTAAACTTTCTTTTTCAATAATTCTATTTAAAGGAAGACTTTTTATTCCTAATCCCCATACTGGTGTCTGACCAATATTATTAATTTCAAGCTGTTGTCCGCCAGATTTTTCTCTTAGAACTATTGGCATTATTTCAGTTCCCTCTTTATATTTTCCAAGAGTCATCCCTTCTGTTGCTCTATTTAATGAATTGGCAACATCTAATGGAGAAATCAGATTTTTTCTTTCAATATTTTGAGATAATACAGGAGACCATGTCAAAACTTTATTTTTCCAATCTGTCTGTATATTTTCTGCATTTGGTACAGTTCTCATAATATTCATAACTTCTTTAGACAACTCTCTCAGTATATATGGATCAGGACCAAGTATTCTCACTTCTACAGGATATTTAGTAGGAATACCATTTACATATTTTCTTACCTCTATTTTAGTATCAGGAATATTTTCTTTAACAAATTTTTTTATATTTTCTCCAATTCTATTTACACTCTCTAATTTATTTACTGAAATAATAAGCTGAGAAAAACTGCTGTTTTGTAACTCTGGAATAGTTGCAACATAGTATCTAGAAGGAGAAGATCCAACTGCTGCTGTTACATTTATTATATCTTTATCTTTAAGCAATTCTTTTTCTACTATTTGACTCACTTTATCTGTTTTATCAAGTGAAGTTCCTTCAGGAAGCCATAAATTTACAACAAATCCTTTTTTATCAGAATCAGGGAAAAAGGTAATAGGCAGTCTTGTAAAAAGCAGCATAGAAAATAAAAATGCTCCAATTACTATTCCCAGAGAAAGAAATTTATGTGCTAAAACTTTTTCTAAAAATTTGTGGCATAAATCATAAAATTTTTCTTTTCTCCCATTTTTATCTTTTTCTTTATCTATTTTTAAAAAGCTATCACAGAACACAGGTATTTGAGTTAAGGATAATATCCAGCTTAAACCTAAAGAAACAGCCATTATCCAGAAAAGAGTGGAAATATATTCTCCAGCATCAGTTGGCATTAAATACATAGGAAGAAATGCTATTACAGCAATGGTAGTTGCCCCAAGGAGAGGAACAGCAGTTTTTTTAGCTGGTTTAGTTAATGCTTCATACCGATTTTCACCTTTTTCCAGACTGGTAAGTGTACCATCAACTACAACTATAGCATTATCAACAAGCATTCCCATAGCAATTATAAATGAACCAAGAGAAACTCTCTGCATATCCATTTTAACAGCAAGCATATATATCAACGTTCCTAATATAGAAAGAATAAGTCCACTTCCTATTATGAGTCCGCTTCTTATACCCATTGTAAATAAAAGAACTCCAACCACAACTACTACTGAGGCAACAAGATTATTAACGAATTGACCGATAGCATTAGTAACAAGATCTGGCTGGTAATACACTTTCTCAATTTCTATTCCTAGAGGAAGATTTTTCTTTATTTCATCAAGCTTTTTATCAATAGCTTTACCTGTATTTATAACATTTGTTCCCACCTCTGGTGAGAGCATAAGCCCCATAGCTTCTTTCATATTATATCTCATTTTACTTTTTACAGGAGTTGAAAAAGATTTTTTTACAACTGCAATATCTTTCAGGAAAACAGTTTCTTCTCCGCCTCTCAAATTATCTTTAGAAAAAATCACCAGATTTTCTATATCTTCCAAACTGTTAAAAGCTTCATTGATATCTACTCTTATTTTCATATCTCCATGTTCTATAGAATTACTGTAGGCAGGAAGATTTTGAGAAATAAAAGAAGTAAGTATAAGTTTTTCATTTATTCCAAGAGCATCTATCTTTTCTCTGTCAATGACTACTTCTACAGCAGAATCAACTTTTCCATAGACAGAAGTTTTGGATACCCCAGGAATAGAATGGAGCTCTCTTTTTATATAATTTACATACCGATTTAATTCTTCCTTAGAATATCCTTCACTTGTCACAGCAAAAAACATTCCATATACATCCCCATAGTCATCTAAAACTACTGAAGAAATAGCTCCTGTAGGGAGATTTTTTTGAACATCATTTATTTTTTTTCTTACATTATCCCAATACTGATCTATTACTTCTGCTTTTAACGATTCATTTAATTTTATTTTAACTTCTGAATAACCAGCTTTAGAAACACTTTCAATATATTCAACATTTGCAATTTGTTGAAGGGCACCTTCTATTTCATCAGTTACCTGTAGCTCAACTTGATGAGGATCAGCTCCAGGGTACAAGGTCACAACAATAGCCTCTTTTACTCTAAATTCAGGATCCTCTAATTTTCCAAGTTTAACATAAGAAAAAATTCCTCCTGCTATAATGACAAATGTCAAAAAAAGTGTAACTGTTCTATTTTTTATCGAGTAATCGATTATATTCATATGCTCCACCTCTTATAAGACATTTCCCACATTAGTATCACTTTCTTCTGGAATAAGTTTTACCTTTTCTCCATCAATGATAGTATCAACACCAGCAGTGATAACTTTGTCATTTTTATTTAACCCTTCTAGAATTATTATATTTCCATCAGGATAGAGATTGCCTATTTTAACTTTCCTTGCTTTTGCTACACCATTATCATAAATATATACTTTACTTCCATTATCTTCAAAAAGAGCAGATGCAGGAATAATAATTGGTGATGACTCATCTCTTTTAATAGAAGCTAAAACTTTTCCACTCATTCCCATTCTGATATCTTTTCCATCTAATAATTCAAAAGTAGCAGGATAAGTCAATTTTGAAAATTCAGGGTTTTTTCCAATTTCTTTAAGTTTTAATTCATATTTTTTTTCGCTGTCATTTGGAACAAAAATAAATGATACAGCATTTTTTAAAATATCAGTATCTTTAATAGCAACACTGATTGTTACTTCTGGATTTTCATCAGCTGAAAGAGAAACTACAGGTGTTCCAGCATTTACAACACTTCCTGCATCAGCAAATTTTTTAGAAATATATCCTGAAAATGGAGCTCTAAGCTCAGTATCCTTTAATTTATTTTGAGCATTTTCTACTCCCTGCTGTGCTTCTTTTAAAAGAGAAACAGCTGCTTTTTTCTGAGCAGTTACTGTATCAAAATTCTTTTTTGTCATAGCATCTGCTTTATAAAGTTTTTCAGCTCTGTCATATTGAAGAATTGCATTATCAGCTGAAGCTTTTGCAGCTTCATATTTTTTCTTGTATACTTCCAGATTTATTTTATAATCTCTGCTGTCCATTTTAGCCAGTATCTCATCTTTTTTTATTATTTGCCCCTGAGTGAGATTCATACTTTCCAATGGCCCTGCAATTTTAAAAGATAGAATTGTTTCTTTGCTTGGAGCAGTTATTCCAGAAAAAGAAAAATATTCAATACTATCAGAATTTTTTATTTCCATGACTTTTACAGGACGAATTATTATTTCTTCTTCTTGCTGTTTTCCACATGAAGAAATTAACAAGATAGAAGCAGCAATCAAAATCATTGATTTTATTCTTCTATTTTTCATATATCTTTTCTCCTTTTGTAAATATAGATTTTCCCATAAGCATATTAAGAGAAGAAAGAGAAATTTGATACTTATATTCAGTTTTTTCTTTTATACTTAAAGCTTGTTCGTAATCAGCTAAAGCTTTTATGTATTCCCAGTTATCAATAGCTCCTACTTCTTTTTCAGTTTTTTTCTGTTCAAATCTTCCTTTATTTACAATATAATTTTTTGAAGCTATATCTCTTTCTTCTTTAGAACTTTCCAACATATTATATGCATTGACAGTTTCAAAAATAACTTTCATTATCTCCTGTTCTTTTCTAATAAAAGCAATTTCCTGATTTTTTCTGGCTTTTTTATATTCATTTACATTTTGAAAACCATTAAATATAGAAAAAAATCCTCCAAGAGTACCCATAAAAAAATCAGGATCAGCTAGAGCTTCATTACTTGTATTTATATATCCTCCAGTTAAAATTATTTTTGGAAGAAAATTTGTAACTGCTATTTTTACAGCATCCTCATTCATATCCACAGCAGTATCTCTTATTTTTATAAAATCGCTGTTTTTTAAAGATTCATAAACAGCTTCTTCCATAGAAATATTATTTTCTGTGAAAGGAGATGGCTTTTGCAGGTGGATATCTAAAAATGGATAAAGATTAAGGTTATTCATCAAAGAAATTTTTGCACTTTGAAGATCACGTTCATTTTGTCTTAAGGCATGTTCCTTCATTTTGACCATTTGCTCTGTTCCCTCATACTCCCATTTTAGAATACTTTCAGTTTCCAGTGCAACTTTGGCATTTTTATTTAACTCCTGAGCAGAAGCCAGTTCTTTGGATAAATATTCTCTTTCAGATTCTAAAGCAAGAATATAGTAATATTCACCAATAGTTTGAAGTTTAATCATTTTTTCTGTAAGTTCTCTGGTAAGAACAGAGATATTTTCTCCCTTTTGTCTGGCACTATATAAAAACCATGTAGATGGAACAAAAATAGGTATTTGTGCATTGATATTGAAAAAGGAAAAACTTTTATCAAGCAATCTCCCTTCTAATGCAGCAGGAAATCCAGATATAGCAGATATCCCTGTATCTAAAGCCTCACCCATGACTTTGTTGTTTAACATAGTATAACTGTATCCTAATGATATTTTTGGAAGAAAATTGCCAAAAGCTATTCTTTTGTCAAGTTTTGCTATTTCTTCTTCAATAATTTTTACTTTTAAATCAAGGTTTCTATCTACACTTATTTTTAAAGCTGTTTCTAAAGTAAGAATATTATTATATTGCTTTATATATTCCTTGCTTTCCTTTTCTTTTAATGATAGATTATCAAGTAATTCATTATTTTTATCAGAGGTATTAAGAGCAGAGCAACCTGCTATTAAAATAGAGTAAAATATTAAGATTAAATTTTTCAATTTTACCTCCTTTGTTCTATTTAAGTGTTTTTTATATTTTATTACAACAATAGATTTTTTACTACTATTATTTTTATTAAAATATATTACTTTAGTGATTCTTTTAGTATTTTCTCTTTTCTATATTTGAGCTATTATCATATAGACATATTATAAAATAATGTGATATAATTCTTTGATACTATGATATATAAGTTCAAAAAATTAAAATCTTTAAGGGAGAATCTTCATGTTTAATGATGGAAGAAGTAAACGTGTTGTTTTCATTGCTCATTGTTTGTTAAACCAAAATTCAATTTCTGATGGAACAGCAGTTTATCCTGCAGCTTTTAGAAGTATTATTGATTTTTTTCTGAATGCTGATATTGAAATTGTTCAAATGCCCTGTCCAGAGTTTTGTTGTTTAGGACTTGATAGAGGAAATATTAATGGAGCATATAGTCCTATAACTTTAGAAAATACACGTATTAGAAGAGAAATGAAAAAGTGTAATGCTGATAAAATTTTATCACTATTAGTTGATCATGTAATGCAGCAGATTTTTGAATATCATGAATATGGATTTGAAATTGCTGCTATTATAGGTGTTAATCGTTCTCCAAGTTGTGGAATAGAAACAACATCAGATTATGATATGGAAATAGATGGAATGGGGTTATTTATGGAAAAGATTTTTGAACGACTTTCACTAAAAAAAATCTCAATTCCTATGATAGGGGTTAAATCAATAGATGATATAGATAAAAAGTTTGATTTTATTAAGAGTGTAGTAAGATAAAAATTATTTTACAGATATTTACTGGTTTATATTTTAATATACTATTATAATATACCTATGCAAAAACCAATTAATAATAACATATTTTTTATTATTTAAAAAGAAAAAGGCTGTGCAATTAGTAAAATAATTTACTAACTTGCAACAGCCCCCATATAAAAATTTATTTAATAATACTATTTGATAAAGAAATAAAATTTTAAATCAACTTGAAAAATAATTGATTTGTTTTAGCTTTATTAATTTTATTTTTCATCATCATCTTTTGTTATTTCTCCTTCTTTAAAAGAAGCAGTACCTAAAAGTTTTCCATTTTCATAAAACATACTCCAGTCACCATTCAGCTGACCTTCTTTAAAATTTCCTACAGCATTAATGATTCCATTTTCATAATATCTTACATATTTACCATTTTTTACATGAAGTTTATACTCTTCTTTTATTTTTACTTCTCCATTTTCATAATAGTAGACAGCTTCTCCATCAAGAAGTCCATTAGAAAAATTTTCACTTAGTTCTATCTCTCCATTTTCAAAATATGTTTCATATCTTCCATGAAGCAGATTATCTTTAAATGAAGCCAATTCTTTTATTCCACCATTAGGATAATAAGTGATTTTATTTCCACTAAGTTTCCCATTTTTAAAGAACCCTCTTGCTTTAACAGAGCCATCTTCATAATATTTTACCCATTCTCCATCCATTCTATCATTTTGAAATCTCATATATTCTTTCATTTGACCATTTTCATAATATAGAATAGAATCACCAGAAATATGACCAGCTTCAAAATCTATAGACTCTTTTATCTGACCATTTTCATAAAATTTTATTTCAGTTCCTTCTTTAAGACCACTTACATAAGGTTCAATTGTTTTAATTTCACCATCACGATATCTGTATATAAAATTTCCAGAGAAAGGATCATTTTCGCCTATGACATAAGCTAGTCCATCTATTAATTGTTTCTGGTAAAATTCCACTTCCCTAGTTTTCATTTGAATCCTCCTGCCCAAAACTATATTTCATCAATTTTTTATTTTTCAATTATTTCTTTATTCTTTATTATCCTGTTCATCTAATTTTTTTAAAAACCATTTTTTTGCTTTAATTATTACAACTAATAAAATGAAATAGTGAATATATTTTAGCTCCTCAAAGGTTTTTCCTAATACTTTGTCACATATAAATATTAAAAGTATCCACAATGCAAGAACAACTAAAAGCAACCCAACAAATTTTCCCCAGATTTTCCAAAAGTTTTTTCTTTCTTCCATAAATATAATGCTCCTCAAAATATTCAATTTATATTTCATTATAGCATAAAAATGCTTTTAACACTACATTGTGGCAATAAAAAACTTATTTACAAAAGAAGTTCATATAATTTAAACCATTTCAGCCAAGGTATATTGAGATCTAAATCTATTGTATCAATGTACTCATATCCTAATTTTTCATATAAAGATATGGCAGGTGTATTTTGAATGGCAACATCTAAACGGATAGACTTCATCTCATTTTCTTTTCCGAATTTTTCTGCAAACTTCATAAGAGAAAATCCAGCATTATTTTTCATAAACTTTGGATGGACAGCAAAAGTCCGTATAACTATGATATTTTCATAATTATTTTCAGTTTTCCAGAGAGCTTTATCATAAGCTTTTTCAGGTTCATGGCTCAATATAACAGTTCCTGCAATCTGTTCATTTATTTCTATTACATATAAATTTTCATTTTTTATTCCATCAATAGCATTTTCTCTGACTGGATACAATCCTTTTCTCCATCCAGGATAATTAACATTTTGTTCCAGATAGTCATTCAGAGAATCATATAATTTTTCTAATTCCTCTAAATCATCTGCTGTTCCTTTTCTAATAACATATTTATCCATCTTTTCCCCCTAAATATATATTTAATGATAATTTTACAGGAAAATGTATTTATCTGCAACTAAAAAGAAATTTCGGTAAAAAATGTACATCTAAAAAAATTAAAAATTATACTATTAGAACTTGATATAATTTATTATGTACTTATATTATTATATTAAATTTATAAAAACTTTGAGTATTTGACATGTTTAATTAAAATAATCTGAGCTAATAAATCTAATTTTTAAAAAATTATAGTTCTTTTTATAATTTATTTTAGAGTAAGCATATTTTACTATTAATTTTCCATTCAAAACATAGATATATAAACTAAAATACATGGTAACAATCAAATTGACATAGAGACTGTACACATGTTAATATGTTCATGAGGTGAAATTCCATGAAACATAAAGATCATTATAATGATGAATATATCCAAGATTTTTCTAATAAACTCTCTTATGTAATTCCTAATTTTAATCAAAAAGTATTTTCTCAAAACTTAATAGGTAAATTAGATGATAAAGAATTGTTTGCACGTTTTGATTTTATAGTAGATGCTATGGAAAAAAGCATGAATAGTGATTATTCAAAAAATATTCAGTCATTTTTTGATTTACTTGGGTCAGAGTTAAAACAGGCAGAAGGAATGTTTAACTTTGGATGGTGGCTATGGCCTATTAGTAGATATGTTGAACGTCATGGAAATAAAAACTGGCAATTATCTTTGTCGTTTATAAAGGAATTAACTAAGAGATTTACTGGTGAATATGCTATTCGTCCTTTGTTAAAAGAACATCCTACTGAAGTAATGGATGAATTAATCATTTGGACAAAGGATAATAATGTTCATGTACGAAGGCTTGCAAGTGAAGGGGTAAGAATATGCTTGCCATGGTCACTAAAGCTACTTGTTGCATTGAATAACTTTGAAAGATATTCTACTATTCTTACAAATCTAAAGGATGACTTTGAAAAGTTTGTACAAAAAAGTGTTGGAAATAATTTAAATGACTTGTATAAAGAAGCTCCTGAAAAAGCAGAATTTATTATTGCTCAATGGCAAAAAACAGAGCAAAGTAAGGCACAAAAATGGATTATTAAACATGGAATGAGAAACAAAAAATAGCATTCATTTTATAGATTTTATGTGATTTTTACTCTGATATTTATTTTTAATGTAAATATATTAGAAAATTGAAAAATTTTATAAACTTGTATAAAAATTAATTAATAATAAAAAAGGCTGTCAAAATTAGTAAAATAAATTACTAATTTACAACAGCCTCTAATTATTATAAGTATGCAATCATAAGTCTTACAGTTTCAATTACACCATCAATATGAGTTCTTTCATAGTGATGAGAAGCATCAACACTTGGACCAATACATCCGCATTTGAAATCAAATCCTTGAAGTACAGCAGCACTGGCATCAGAGCCATATCTATTATATACGTCAACTGTATAATTGATCTCCATTTCTTCAGCAGCTTTCATAAGTCCTTTTCTCACTTCTATGTCATAAGGAGTTTTATTATCTTTAGCAGCGATACTTACTTTTCTTTCATCTCCAAGAGCATCTGCTCCAACTAAACCAATATCCAATGCTATAAATTCATCAAGATCATCTGGAATAACAGATACCCCATGACCAATCTCTTCATAATTAGAGAAATAAATATAAAGATCAGATTTTGGTTTTTGTTTATAATCATTAAGAAATTTTATATATCCTAAGATTTGACCTACACATAATTTATCATCAAGATATCTAGATTTAATATAACCATTTCCAGTGATTCTAGTACGAGTTTCATAAGAAACAAAATCTCCTACTCTGATTCCTAATTTTTCTGTATCTTCTGCTGTATGAACATCTTCATCTAGTCTAACTTCCATAGTTTCAGCAGTTCTAGGCATTTCTCTAGCTACATCTCCATAAATGTGTACTGAACATTTTGTAGGAAGAAGAGTTCCCTCATATTCTCTTCCATCTAGTGTATGGACAGTAAGGTTTTCTCCTTCTACTCCAGCCCAAGGACATCCTCCCACATTGATCAGTTCAAGTCTTCCATTAGGTTTTATCTTTTTTACTACTGCACCTAAAGTATCAAGATGAGCAGAGATCATTTTTTTGTAATTTCTGTCTTCTCCTTCGATGAAAGCAATAATAGCTCTTTTTTTTGTCATTTTAAAAGGAATATTAAGAGTATTAAGTTCTTCTCCTACTCTGTTCATAGCAGCATCTGTGAATCCAACAGGGCTTGGAATACCAAGAAGTTCTACTGTTGTATCTAAGATGTAATCTAAATCAATATTCATTTGAAATCACTCCTTAAACGTATTCTTAAAATTTTATTATTTCACTTCTACTATATCTAAATTATATAAATTATGCATTGTAGTTGGATCAAATTTAAATCCTTTTATTCTTTTATTAATTCCTATATTTTCATTTTTGTATAGAAGAACAATTAATGGAGATTCTTCTTGTAATATCATTTGAGCATTTTTATAATGAGTTTTTCTTACTTCTGGATCAGAAGTTGCACGTGCAAGTTCTACTTCCTTATCAAATTCCTTGTTAGTATAGAAAGCTCTGTTTCCAGCACCACCATGTGAACTGCTGTGAAGAAGTGGATAAAGAACGATATCAGCATCAGAAGTTCCAGATACCCATCCGCCTATGAAAGCAGTATGTTCACCTTGAGCAGTTCTTTGCAGATAAGCTCCCCATTCAAGAGTTTCTATTTCCATATCTATTCCAATCTCTTTAAAGTTAGCCTGAACTATTTGAGCAAGCTGTAACCTTACAGCATTATCATTTACATATAGTTTAAAGTTTGGATTAGCAACCCCAGATTTTTTTATAAGTTCTTTAGCTTTTTCTGGATTGTATTCAAATCCAAGAACTTCACTTGAATAACCAAAAACATTTGGATTTACTATAGTAGTTGCTGGTCTAGCTTTTCCCATAAATACAGAGTCAGCCATGCTTTGTTTATCAAGTGCATAGTTTAAAGCAACTCTGAAGTCTTTATTATTAAAAGGAGCTTTAGTTGTGTTTAAAGTCATATACTCAGTTGATGTAGTTGGAGCAGAAATAAGCTCAAGCTTTTTATTGTTTTCAATAACTCCAGTATCTACAGGAGCTACAGAGTAAGCAATATCTATTTCTCCTGTCTCAAGAGCTGCAAGTCTGCTGCTGTTTTCAGTTATAGCTCTTATTATAAGCTTATCTATTTTAGGTCTTCCTTCAAAATAATCATCAAAAGCTACAAATTCAATCTTTTCTCCATCTCCCCAGCTTACAAATTTGTAAGGACCAGTTCCCATAGGTTCAGTAGCAATCATATCATTTTTAGCTTTTGTGTCTTTTTCATTTAAAATAGCAGTTAATGGATGAGCTAAGCTGAATAATAAAGGAGCAGAACTATTTTTTAAAGTAAGTTTAATAGTTGAATCATCTATAATATCTATTTTATCAATAATTTCAACCATAATTCTGCTGGCAGGTTTTTCAAGCATTCTATTAAGGCTAAAAACTACATCATTGACAGTCATAATATCTCCATTATGAAATTTTACATTTTTCTTAATCTTAATAACAAGTTCTGTAGGAGAAACATATTCATAAGATTCAGCTAGTTCAGGCACTACATTCCCTTTGTCATCAACTCTTAAAAGAGTATTAAATA
Source organism: Fusobacterium sp. (assembly GCF_032477075.1). Classification (NCBI taxonomy): domain Bacteria; kingdom Fusobacteriati; phylum Fusobacteriota; class Fusobacteriia; order Fusobacteriales; family Fusobacteriaceae; genus Fusobacterium; species Fusobacterium sp. The sequence continues at coordinate 29,876 of NZ_JAWDXO010000019.1, forward strand.
TTTGCTCTGTAACAGCAAGAGCAGGGATTTCGTTATACATATTAGGATCTAGACTCTTAGGTTTTGATCCTTGTGAAACTACTACTACTTTTTCTTGTGGTACACCTGATTTCTTTTCTCCATCTTTAGATGAACATCCCAAAATAAAGAGAGCCAGACTTAAAATTGTAATTAATTTTTTCTTCATTTTTTTCCTCCTCCATATTTATATATAGGTATAGCAATATAAATTTATTAGTATATATTACTCCTTTAGGGAATTTTTTAAAAATATATAGAATATATATTTATGAGTAAAAATTTATCTGCTTGAAATTTTAAATAATTTAATAATAGGATATACTTAAAAATAAAACATTTTAATTTAAAAATATGTTTAATATCTATTTTAAAGAAAAAATTATTACTGAAATAAAAAAAAACAGTCTAAAAATAAAATATAATCTTAACTGTCTTTTGAAAATTATTATTAATTTAAATTATTTTTTATATTATCCAGTGATTCTTTATGATAATTTGATTTCATAGTAGGAAAAGCTTTTAAAAGACGCTTTTGATCCCAATTCAGTTTTTTTATTAAGTTTTCTTTTTCCTGATTCAGTTTTTTGATTTTTTCATTTGTAGTTAAGAAATCAGTAGTTAATTCACTTCCTATACCATTTGAAAAATTATGTATATCTATAGCTATTTTGTCTATTCTATCTAATCTTAAATTTAGCTTTAAGACAGTTCTTACAGAAGCAACTAAGTCTATAACTATAGCTATTATCATTATGCCTAATAAAATTTTACTAATAAAATGTGGTATCCATTTTACAAAGTTACTAACTAATGGATGAATAATGTCTACAACTATGATACATGCTATTCCCCACATAAGAGAAAATTTAAGACACACATATCCACCAATATTAAATGGAACATTTGAATAATCCCACCACCTATAATCAAATATTTTTTCCAAAGCAAATCCAGTTGTCAATTCTAATATAGAAGTAAGGAGAACTGAAGCTATAAAAAGGACAAATATATTTTTTCTTAAAGGAAATACAAATAAGATAATAATAACAACTCCAACACCATAAATAGGGCAATAAGGTCCATTCAGAAATCCTCTGTTAATAAACTTTCCTGTATTTAAAGCTGCATAGCATACTTCCAGACACCATCCTAAAAAAGAGTAGATAAAAAAATAGTAAAGATATTTGTACATAATTATTTCCTCCTCAATAAAATCTTATATAAGAGTTTTACTGATAAAGTAATGCTTTTCTTTTTATATAAAGAAAAACTCAAGAAAATTTTATTTCCTGAGTCTTTTTAAATTATTTAATTTTTCTTAATATTTTTGCAAGCTGATCAGGACAAGAAGTTCCTTTTCCTTTACAATCTATACCATTTAATCTTTTAATAACTTCATCTTTAGTCATCCCTAAAATAAGATTTTGAAGTCCATGAGTGTTTCCATCACATCCTCCTACAAATTCTATTTCAGTTATGATTCCATCTCCATCTACAGAAACACCTATCTGTCTTGCACAAGTTTTTTCAGTTGAATAGTAATGCATTTTTCCTCCTTAAATTTTTCTCCATACAATTTATATAATATTATACAAAATAATTGAAAAAATGTAAATAGTACCATTATAACTCTTACATATATAAATTATATAATTTTTCTTTTCTATTTTAATAAAAAAATAAATGGAGTATAATTCAAATAATATAAAAAAAAATTAAAATAAAGGAAAATTATGTCTTTATATTAATATTAATATTAATTATAACAATCTATATTGGAGGTTAAAAATATGTTTAAAAAACTTTTATTGATTCTTGCAGTTTTTTCAATAATAGGATGCAGTCTGAGTGAAGTCGATATTTCAAAAAAACAAAAAAGAGGCGGAATAGTATACATAGTAAATGAAGAAAAACCCTATTCAGGAGTCATTACAGGAAAATATGAAAATGGACAACTAAAAATAAAGGAAACCTTTAAAGATGGAAAATATAATGGAGAACAATTTACATACTACGAGAATGGACAAATACAATCAAAAGCTTCTTTTGAAAATGGTATGGCAATTGGAACATTTTATGAATATCATAAAAATGGTATAGTTGCTTATACAGGAAATTTTCTTAATGGAAAAAGAGAAGGTGATTGGAACAGATATACAAGTGAAAAAGAACTTATTCTTACTGAAATATATAAAGATGGAGAACTTATAGATGTCAAACAATATTTAGTAGATACAAATAAAATAAAAGATAAAATAAAAGATTTTTTTAACTAAAATATATGACTAAGGAGGAACTTAAATGGAAATTTTAAGAAAAATATCAGATAAAAATGGTGAATTTTATATTGAGAAAAATGGAAAAAGAGTTGCAGAAATGACTTTTGTTTTTGCGGGAAAAGATACACTAATAGCTGATCATACTTGGGTGGATGATAGTCAAAAAGGATTGAGACTTGGAAAACAAATGTTTGATCAGCTTGTAAATTATGCGAGGGAGCATTCAATTAAAATACTTGCTACTTGTCCTTATGTTCTTCATGAATTAAAAAAACATAGAGAAGAATTATTGGATGTTATTAAGTAGAAAATTTTAAATATTAAGATTTCAAATTTTTATAAAATTTTTGTATAAATATAAAATATATTTGTAACTATTTTTTAGTACTTTAATTGATTAAGAAATTAAAATTCAATAAATTTTAAAAAATAAAAAATATTTTAAAAATTTTACTTGATTTTTTTGTAATTTAGGTTTATACTCGACATAACAATAATTTATTAAAGAGGAGGAAGAATATGTTTATACTTAACATTATATCATTGGTCATATATGTGATACTACTCATACACATAGTGAGTAAAATTTTATATGCAAATGATTTTGTTAAGGTTAACAAACAATATTCTGAATCTTTAAACTATATTTACATAAAATAAAAGTAGTTTAATTGATTAAATAATTTCTTTGATGTGGTAGTTAATGTTAAAGGACAGAATAGATACTTTGCAGCCTAACAAGGCTGCTTTTTTTTAACTATTCAAATTGTACGCCCACAACAAACAAAACAACTATTTTATTGGTCACTGTATACAATTTAGTTTATAATTAAAATAAAAATAAAGAAATAAAGGGGGAACAAATATGAAAAAATTTACCACAGCTTTATTAGGACTTTCATTATTATTAACATCATGTGGAGGTAATAGTGAAAAACCAGTAGCCAATGCTGAAAAGAAAGAACCTGAAGTCATTAAAATAGGAGGATTAGCACCACTTACTGGAGGACTTGCCATTTATGGTATTACTGCATCAAATGCAAGCAAACTAGCTTTTGAAGAAATCAATGCCAATGGAGGAATTCTAGGAAAAAAAGTAGAGTTTATTGTTTACGATGAAAAAGGAGATTCTACTGAAGCAGTCACTGCATATAACAGACTAGTTGATGATGGGATTGTAGCTCTTATTGGAGATATTACATCAAAACCTACTCTGGCAGTTGCAGAAATTGCTGCACAGGATAATATGCCTATGATTACCCCTACAGGAACTCAATATAATATCACTGAAGCAGGACCTAATGTATTTCGTGTATGCTTTACTGATCCATATCAAGGAGTTGTTTTAGCAAACTTTGCACAACAAAAACTTAATGCAAAAACTGCTGCTGTTTTAGTAAATAACTCAAGTGACTATTCTGATGGAATTGCTAAGTCATTTATTGAGGAAGCTGAAAAACTTGGAATCACTATTGTAGGTAAAGAAGGATATGCAGATGGGGATAAAGATTTTAAAGCTCAGTTAACAAAGATTGCTCCTACTAACCCTGATGTTTTAGTTGTACCTGAATATTATGAGCAAGCAGCTTTAATTGCAACTCAAGCAAGAGAAGTTGGAATCAAATCTACTTTTATTGGTCCAGATGGATGGGATGGAATTGCTAAAGCACTAGATAAATCAGCTTATAGTGCTATTGAAAATAGTTATTTTACAAATCATTATTCAACACAGGATACTTCTGAAAAAGTACAAAACTTTATTAAATCTTATAAAGCTAAATATAATGAAGATCCATCTGCTTTCTCTGCTCTAGGATATGATGCTGCTTATATCGTAAAAGCTTCTATTGAAAAAGCTGGTTCTACAGATAGAAAAGCTGTTGTTGAAGCAATGAAAAATATAAATTATGATGGTGTAACTGGACAACTTACTTTTGATGCTAAAAATAACCCAGTAAAAGCTGTAACTATAATTAAAATTATAGATGGAAACTATACATTTGACTCAGTTATTCAGCCTAAATAGTTAAAAATATGAACCATCTCTCCTTGAGGGATGGTTCTCTTTAAAAATAATATATGAAAGGAGAATATAAATGGAATTTTTACTTCAGATAATAAATGGATTACAAATAGGAAGTATATATGCCTTGGTATCCTTAGGATATACAATGGTTTATGGAATAGCTCAACTCATAAACTTTGCTCATGGAGATATTATTATGGTAGGAGCATATGTTTCATTATTTAGTATTCCAGTCTTTACAAGAATAGGGTTGCCCGTATGGCTTACTGTATTTCCAGCTATAATTATATGTGTAATTTTAGGTACTTTGACAGAGAGGATAGCATATAGACCTCTTAGAAATTCACCAAGAATTTCTAACCTAATTACAGCCATAGGAGTAAGCTTATTATTAGAAAATACTTTTATGAAACTTTTCACTCCAAATACAAGAGCATTTCCAAAAGTATTTACAAATGCACCTATAGTTATAGGAAGAATGCATTTAAACTTTGGGACTGTAGTAACTATTATTCTTACAATAGCTTTATCAGTGGGGCTTCAATGTTTTATGAAAAAAACTAAATATGGAAAAGCAATGATGGCTACAAGTGAAGATTATGGAGCAGCAAAATTAGTTGGAATTAATGTAGATAATACAATTCAATTAACATTTGCAATTGGAAGTGGGCTGGCAGCAGTAGCATCTGTTCTCTATGTTTCAGCTTATCCTCAAGTTCAGCCTCTTATGGGATCTATGCTGGGAATAAAAGCTTTTATTGCAGCTGTTTTAGGAGGAATAGGAATTCTTCCAGGAGCAGTCATTGGAGGATTTATTTTGGGAATTGTAGAAAGTCTGACAAGAGCTTATCTTTCTTCTCAACTGGCAGATGCTTTTGTATTTGCTATCCTTATAGTTGTACTTTTAGTCAAGCCTACAGGCATACTAGGTAAAAATATGAGAGAAAAGGTATAGGTGATATAGATGTCAAAAACAAAAATGATTAGTTATATTTCAACATTTATTTTATTAGCAGTTCTTTATTTCATACTTATAGGCATGATTGGAGCTGGATTTATTTCAAGATATCAAACAAATATTCTTACCCTTATCTGTATAAATATAATTCTTGCTGTAAGTCTTAATGTTACAGTTGGGTGCCTGGGACAGATAACTATTGGACATGCTGGATTTATGTCTGTTGGAGCATATGCTGCTGCCTTATTTGCTAAAAGCGGAATTGTTGAAGGAATTCCTGGATATATTCTGGCTCTTATTATTGGAGGAATAGTCGCTGGAATTATTGGAATCATAATTGGTATTCCAGCTCTTAGATTAAATGGAGATTATCTTGCTATTATTACATTGGCATTTGGAGAAATTATAAGAGTTCTTATTGAATATTTCAGTTTTACTGGAGGAGCACAAGGACTTCGTGGAATTCCTCGTTTCAATAAATTTGGTGTTATTTATATAATTATGGCTGTATCTGTTATGATGATGTTTTCAGTCATGACCAGCAGACATGGACGGGCTGTTTTATCCATTCGTGAAGATGAAATAGCAAGTGGTGCTTCTGGTATCAACACTACATATTATAAGACATTTGCATTTACTATTTCAGCTGTATTCGCAGGAGTGGCTGGGGGAGTTTATGCACATTATCTTGGTATATTAGGTGCAAGACAGTTTGACTACAACTATTCAATCAATATACTGGTAATGGTTGTACTGGGAGGAATGGGAAGTTTTACAGGTTCTATTCTTTCAGCAATAGCCTTAACTATTCTGCCAGAGGTTCTTCGTGGATTCTCTGATTATCGTATGATAGTTTATTCTCTGCTCCTTATTATGACAATGATATTCCGTCCAACTGGATTATTAGGACGTAAAGAATTCCAGATAACTAAGGTAATTGAAAGATTTATGAAGAAAAAAGGTGATACAAATGAGTAATCCTATTTTAAGTGCAAAAGATATATCTATCACTTTTGGTGCTCTTAAAGCTGTTACAGATTTTAATCTTGAAATAAAAGAAAATGAGCTTGTAGGACTTATTGGACCAAATGGTGCAGGAAAAACAACAGTTTTTAATATTCTTACTGGAGTATATTCTCCAACTTCTGGGGAATATAGATTTAATGGAGAGGTTATCAATAAGATGCCTACATTTAAATTAGTTAAAAAGGGACTGGCAAGAACATTTCAGAATATCAGACTTTTTAAATATCTTTCTGTTCTTCAAAATGTACTTGTAGCAAATAATTTTAATATGAAATATGGAATACTGGCTGGAATGTTTCGTACTCCCAAATACTGGAGAGAAGAAAAAGAAGCTGAAAAAAAAGCTATGAATCTTTTAAAAATATTCGGATTAGAAGAATATGCACATACAGCAGCAGGAAATCTTCCATATGGAAAACAAAGAAAACTGGAGATAGCACGTGCAATGGCTACTAATCCAAAGGTACTTCTTTTAGATGAACCAGCAGCAGGAATGAATCCTACAGAAACTGAAGAACTCATGAATACTATTCGTTTAATTAGGGATAAATTCAATATAGCAATTCTTTTGATAGAACATGATATGAAACTGGTACTAGGAATTTGTGAAAGACTTGTTGTATTGGATCATGGAAATATAATTGCCTCTGGAGATCCTAAGAAAGTGGTAAATGAACCAGCAGTTGTTACAGCATATCTTGGACAGGATGATGAGGATGAAACTGGAGAAGAGGAGGAATAATCTCATGGAAAACATGCTTGAAATAAAAGATTTACACGTATATTATGATAATATTCATGCTTTAAAAGGAATTTCCCTAAATGTAAAACAGGGAGAAATAGTTTCTCTGATTGGAGCCAATGGTGCAGGGAAAACAACTACTTTGCAGACGATTTCTGGACTTATCCAATCTAAGTTGGGAAATATAATATTTGAAGGAAAAGACATCACTAAAGAGAAATCACATAAAATATGTGAAATTGGAATAGCTCAAGTTCCAGAAGGAAGAAGAATATTTTCAAGATTATTAGTAAAAGATAATTTAAAGTTAGGAGCTTTCACTATAAAAGATACTCCAGAAAATCTTGAAAAGGACCGTGCTAGATTTTATGAAGTTTTCCCGAGAATGTCTGAAAGAAAAAATCAAATGGCTGGAACACTTTCTGGTGGGGAGCAGCAGATGCTTGCTATGGGAAGAGCTATTATGAGCAGACCTAAGCTTTTAATACTTGATGAACCCTCTATGGGACTTTCACCATTATTTGTAAAAGAAATATTTGCAGTAATTAAAAAATTGAATGAAGCAGGAACTACTATCTTATTGGTAGAGCAAAATGCAAAAATGGCACTGTCTATATCTCATCGTGCATATGTTATTGAAACTGGCAACATAACACTTGAAGGAAATGCTAAAGAACTTATGAATAACCCAGAAATTAAAAAAGCATATTTAGGTGCTTAGAAGACAAAAGGAGCAAAGATTGAAATGGAATTGAGAGATGAATATGAAAAACAACAGAAATATCGTAAATGGATGGAAATACTGGAATTACTTCCTATAGAAAATAATCAGATTATTGCTGATTTGGGATGTGGAACTGGCGGATTTACTGAAATAGTTTCAGAAAGAGTAAAGCATGTAATAGCTGTTGACAGAAATAAAAATCTCCTCAATAACCTAAAAGAAAAGAATATAAAAAATGTAAATATAATAGAGAATGATATTTCAAATATCGACTATATCACGGAAGAATTAGATGGAATATTCTCAAGTTATTCAATAGCTTATTTTCCCAAAGATATGAAGAAAGTTATTGAAAACTGGGTGGAAAAGTTAAAGGTTGGGGGCTGGATAGCCTTAATAGAAATTGATGATCTTTTAAGAGGACATCAGCCTTTATCAGAAGAAAATTTTGGAAAACTTGCAAGATATGAAGAACATATAAAAGAAAATGGAGTATATGATTTTCAGGCAGGAAGAAAAATTAAAAATATTCTTAAAAGATTATATATGGAAATAATTACGGAGAAAGACCTTGAAGATACTGAACTGACAGCTTCTGGAATTATGGATGATGAAGTTTTTGAAATGTGGAAAAGTCGTTTAGATAGATTAGATATAAATAAATATTATCCAGAAAAAATTTCAAAGGAAATAAAACAAGAGCTTTTATCACTTTTTAAAAATCCTGAACATCAAAATAATACAAAGGTAAAATTTATTGCAGCAAAAAAGATTTAGTTATAAAAATGGATACCTTTACTTTTAGGTATCCATTTTTATTTTTTATAGGAATTTCTCTAATTCCTCATCAGTAGTTTTAAAAAGTTTTTTTACTGCATCCTTAGCTTTTGCTTTTACATCATCATCAATATATGGGGCTACTTTTGCAAGAGCTAATCCCAAAGCTATTAAATCATCAGTATATCCAACCAATGGAGTAATATCTGGAAGAATATCCAATGGGAGGATAAAATATCCTAAAGCTCCTATTATAATAGATTTTTCTCTTGGCGGTATTCCTTTTTTCTTCATAGTAAAATATAGAATCAATATATAATAAACACCTTTTAATCCTACTTTTTTTACAACACTTCCTAATTTGTTAAGAAAAGTTTTCTCATCATATTTCTCTTGATATTGTATGTTCTCAAGGTCAATATCTTCTTCCTTAATATTTTTTTCTGACATTTTCCCTCCTGTTGTAAATCAATTTTCGTATGTTCCTTTAATAATAACTTTTTTATTTTTTACAAATTGTTTTCCAAGTGCAAAAACATCATTGATATCTAAATTTTCATCTAGCAATATCATATCAGCGTCGCTGCCTTCAGTAAGTATTCCTTTATTTGGATAAAGTTTTAAAGCTTTGGCAGGATTTACAGTAAGAAATTGAAGGGCTTCTTCAAGATCAAATCCATATTTTTTAACAAGCTCTATTATCTGCTGGTGGTCAGTATCTATGGGGGAAGCACCTATTCTGATAAGATTTCCTGCTTCATCATAATCTGAAAAACTTCCATATCCATCAGAACTGAATGTAATACGATCTAAAGGCACTCCAGCTTTCTGAGCAGCAATTACTCCTTTAGCTGCTGTCATATAGTCTTCCTCTGTAAATGAAGAAGTAATATCAATGTAACCACCTCTTTTCGCAAAATCTAAAGCTGCTTCAAATACTTCAGCCTTTCTGTTTACATGTGTAGGAATAAAATGTTTGATTGGTATTTCAGAATCTTTAATAACATTCAATACTTGAGAGAGAACTCTGCTTCCATCACCCATATGAAGAACAACTATTCCTGCTTTATCAGCAAACATTCCAGCAGTTCTCACTTGTGAGCCTAAATCCTCCAAAATATTTTCATTGATAAAAGAAGCTCTGTGATCTGAAATAGCAAGTTTTACCCCTATTATTTCCTCAATAAAAGTGACATCCCTTTTTACTGTTCCAGTAATAGTAGGAGAAGGAAATTCATAAGCTCCTGTTGTAATATAGCAAGATATTCCTTCTTCTTTTAGGCTTTTAGCTTTAGCAAGAAGATTTTCAACATTTCTTGTAGTGCTGTCAGTACCAAGTACACCAACTACTGTAGTAACTCCAGCTTCAACTATTTTAGATAGAGGAGCTTCAGGTACTCTTGTTTTAAAACTTCCTTCACCACCACCACCAGTGATATGGATATGCTGATCAATATATCCTGGAATAGCTTTTTTCCCAGTTCCATCTATAATTTCACAGTCAAAACCATCAATATTTATATCATTTCCTATCTTTACTATTTTATCATTGTAAAAAAGAATATCCTTTATTCCAAGAAATTTGGGAGAGTATACTTCAACATTTTTTATTAATCTAAACATACAACACCTCTTTATATATTTTTTATTCTAATATTATTATAACCTATAAACTGTAAATATCATAATTTAAATTGTTCAATTTGAATGGGTATTTCACATATATAACATTTGAACTGCCATAAAGAACAATGGTATTGTAACAATAGAAAGAATAGTACTGAGACAAACTGTTTTTATGGCAAGAAGATAATTTCTATTATACTGTTGCGCAAAGATTGCAATGTTTCCTCCAACTGAAGTACAAGCAGCAATAAGAACTGACATTACCATAATAGTATTATCTATTGGTAGGAAATAAAATATTCCTAAAGTTATCAATGGAATAACTAAAAGCCTCATAGCCATGCATGGATAGATTTTATAATCAAGAAAAATATCTTTTATATCAGCTTTAGCAAGAAATACACCTAATACTAACATAGCAACTGGAGTATTCATTGAGGCAAGAAAACCTATTGTTTTTACAACTGTTTCGTGTACAGGAATTGAGAAAAGAAATGTTACAAGACCTATTATCATACTTACAAGCATTGGATTGGTAATAAGGTTTTTAGGTTTTATATTTTCAGTTTCTCCAGTCATTATAAATACTCCATAAGTCCATTGAAAAAGATTTAGAAGAGTGACATAAGCAGCTACATAAAAGACAGCTTCACTGCCAAAAACTGCTTGTGTAAGTGGAATTCCAATGAATCCAGCATTTGAAAATGATGAAGCAAAATTTTCAATTGGTTTTCTTTTACCATAGACAACAGCTGAAACTGCCATTGCCAAAAGAAGTCCTAAAAGAGCCAGTCCAGTTGACATCCACATATCTCTGAATTTTTCTGGAGTAAATTCAACTATATATGATTTAATAATAACACTTGGTATAATTATACGAAGTAAAACATTTCCAAATTCCTTTGCTCCCTGATCAGTGATGTATTTTAATTTATAAAGTACAGCACCTACCCCCATAAGCATAAACATTATTATTATTTGTTTCAGTAAAATGTAAGTAATCAATTTTCTTTCCCCCTTGAGTTTTATCAAAATATTTTACCATATTTTTAAAAAAAAGAAAATCCTCTCAATTGAATGAGAGGATTAAAATACTATCATAATGTCTGTTTAATTTAAAGAAAATTATAAATTGTTTCATATTTAATAAAGTTGATTAATTAGGCTTATTTCACTAAAAATCCAAAACTCGTTACACTCAAACAGTTATATTTTTCAGCGTTCAATTTCGCTGTATTAATCTGACTTTATTTCATAAATTTCACAATTCTTAAAATTTTCTTGTAAATATTCACATAATTAAATTTTTGTTTATAAAAGATGAATATTTAATTTTTTACATATTTCATGAATTTCTTTTGGCCATATAGAAGCTTGAACTTCTCCTATATGAAGTTTATCAAGGAAGAACATACAAATACGAGATTGTCCTATTCCACCACCAATTGTATATGGAAGTTCTCTATTGATAAGTTTTTTATGATAATCTAACTCTCTTCTCTCTTCACAACCAGCTATTTTAAGTTGTTTTACTAATGAATCTTCATCTACTCTTATTCCCATAGATGAAAGTTCTAATCCTATTCCTAGAGGTTCATAATTTATGATTATATCTCCATTTAATTCCCAGTCATCATAGTCAGGAGCTCTTCCATCATGTTTTTCTCCTGAATCAAGAGCACCACCTATTTTCATAAGAAATATAGCACCATATTCTTTTGCTGCTGCATGTTCTCTCTCTTTTGGAGTAAGCAGAGGATATTTATTTTCAAGCTCTTGTGCAGTAACAAATGTTATTTTCTCAGGTATCTTTTTATCTATTTCAGGATATAAAGAAATAACATATTCTTCGGTTTTTCTCAATACTTCAAATATTCCAGAAACTATTTCTTTTAGAGTTTCCTCTTTTCTATCCTCTTTAGCTATTATCTTTTCCCAGTCCCATTGGTCAACATAATATGAGTGGATGAAATCTGTATCTTCATCTCTTCTTATAGCATTCATGTCAGTGTATAGTCCTTCTCCTATATTGAAGTTATAATTGTGAAGTGCCATTCTTTTCCATTTTGCTAAAGAGTGAACAATTTCAGCCTTATCTCCAGCTTTTGTAACAAAGCTTACTGGTCTTTCGATTCCATTTAAGTTATCGTTTAATCCGCTTTCTGGCTTAACAAATAATGGAGCTGAAACTCTTGTTAAATTTAGTTCTTTAGCTAATTCCCTTTCAAAGAAATCTTTTACCTGTTTGATTGCGACTTCAGTCTGCCTGATGTCTAATTTTGATTTGTAACTCATTTTTATCACTTCCTTATTAAATTATTATCACTTCAATATAATTTAGTATAATATCATTAGTTGATGTCCTTGTCAATACTTAATGAAAAAAAAATTTAAAAAAGTATTTTATTGAAAAAAAAGTATTGTCAATAAAAAAATTGACTTTTCAAAAGTAATAGCGTATAATAATAAAAAATATATGGAAATAAATCATGAGGGAGAAAGCAAATGAAATTCAGGAATAATAGGATAAGGAATTTACTAATAGAAAATTGAATATCACCTTATCTTTAAAATTGGCTGATCAATATTAAACTTTCTTTGAAAAGATTGGAAATTCTAATATATTTCCATGAGTATAAAATGAGAATGGTCAATAGATATTTATCTATTGATTTTGTTTTTTTAAGAGTTTAAGTACAGACCTATTTTTGAAGGCTGTACTTTTTTTTATAAAAGAATAAAATTTTAAATAAATGAAGGGGGAACAAATGGAGTATTTAGCATTACTAAAAGATATTTTTCTAGGAGGAAACAGATACATGTATATTGTAAATGGTCTGGCTTTCTCTATTGGGACAACTATGCTGGCAGGTTTAATAGGAGTGATATTAGGTATACTTATTGCTCTTATGGAATTGTCACATTTTTATCCATTAAAACATAAAAAAGGTTGGGAAAAATTTAATCCAATATCGTCACTGGCATTTGCATATGTAGATCTTATAAGAGGAACACCGGCAGTTGTACAGCTTATGATACTTGCTAACTTAATATTTGTAGGAGCATTAAGAGATACCCCTATACTTGTTATAGCTGGATTATCTTTTGGAATAAATTCAGGTGCTTATGTTGCTGAAATAATAAGAGCTGGTATAGAAGGACTTGATAAAGGACAAATGGAAGCTGCAAGAGCTCTTGGAATGCCTTATGGTATCGCAATGAAAGAAATAATTATTCCACAGGCTGTAAAAAAAATACTTCCAGCATTGGTAAGTGAATTTATTACATTGTTGAAAGAAACATCTATAGTAGGATTTATTGGAGGAGTAGATTTATTGAGATCAGCAAATATTATTACAAGTCAGACATACAGAGGAGTTGAACCTCTATTGGCAGTAGGTTTAATATATCTGATATTGACAGCTGTATTTACTAAATTCATGAGAGGAATAGAAAAGGGGTTGAAGGTAAGTGATTAAAGTAAATAATTTATATAAAAACTTTGGAAAATTAGAAGTATTAAAAAATATAAGTGCTGAAATCCACAAAGGAGATATAGTGGCAATAATAGGACCTTCTGGAAGTGGAAAATCTACTTTCCTTAGATGCCTGAACAGACTTGAAGAAGCTACTGCTGGACATATATATTTTAAAGGTAAAGATCTCATGGCTCCAGATACTGATATAAATAAAGTACGTGAGAAAGTAGGAATGGTATTTCAGCATTTTAATCTTTTTCCACATAAAACAGTTTTAGAAAACCTTACTCTTTCACCTATGAAATTAAAAGGTTATTCTCAAGATGAAGCAGAAAAAAAAGCAATGATATTATTAGAAAAAGTAGGATTGACAGAGAAAGCAGATGCTTATCCAAATCAATTATCTGGAGGGCAAAAACAGAGAATAGCTATAGCGAGAGCTCTTGCTATGGAACCTGAAGTGATGCTTTTTGATGAGCCTACATCTGCTCTTGACCCAGAAATGATTAAAGAGGTTCTGGATGTTATGAGAGGTCTGGCAAAAGAAGGAATGACAATGCTTATAGTTACACATGAAATGGGTTTTGCAAGAAATGTTGCAAATAGATTATTTTTTATGGATAGAGGAGATATATTAGAAGATACTACCCCTGCTGAACTGTTTGATAATCCAAAACATGAAAGAACAAAAGAATTTTTAGAGAAAGTCTTGAATAAATAAGAAATTTGTAGTTTAATAGATTTATAAGAAGGGGGTAATAATATGAATAAATTATTGAAATCATTATTAATGACAGCTATGATTTTAGCATTATCAGTAACAGTATTGGCAAAAGATAAAATTTATGTTGGAACAAATGCAGAATTTCCACCATTTGAATATCTTGAAAATGGTGAAATAACAGGTTTTGACATGGATTTAGTACAAGAGATTGGAAAGATAATAGATGCAGATATTAAAATAGTAGACATGGCTTTTGATGGACTGCTTCCAGCACTTCAAATGAAAAAAGTTGATTTGGTAATAGCTGGAATGACAGCTAATGAAGAAAGAATGAAAACTGTATCTTTCACACAGCCTTATTATACTGCCAGTCAAGTTATTATAGTAAAAGAAGAAGATAATTCTATAAAATCTTTTGCAGATCTTAAAGGAAAAAAAGTAGGAGTTATGCTTGGATTTACTGGTGATATGGTTGTCAGTGAAATTGAAGGGGTCAAAATCGAAAGATTTAATGCTGCATATGCTGGAATAATGGCACTTCAAGCTGGAAAAGTTGAAGCCATTGTACTAGATTCTGAACCAGCTAAAAATTATGTTGCACAAAATAAAGGTTTAATTTTGGCTGATGCAGATGCAGAACAGGAAGAATATGCAATTGCAGTTAGAAAAAATGATAAGGTACTTTTAGAAAAAGTAGAAAAAGCTCTTAGTGAAATTAAAGAAAATGGAACTTATGACAAACTTATTCAAAAATATTTTAATTAATAATATATACAATTTTAAAAGAATGATAAAAGTTGACATTTTATAAAATGAATATTTTAATTTTAAACAGCTAAAATTTTGTATTTCACAGAATTGAGGCTGTTTATTTTTTATAGTACTTCTCTTTTAGAAAAATTAGTTTGATTCTCTTCTTTTTTGAATAAAAGTGATATAATTACTATATAAATAATTATATGAGGAGAAAATAAATGAAAATAGATATTATTTTAACAGCAGCAGATATACAGCCTGAAAAAATAAAAAATAAAATTATAGTAATAATAGATGTATTGAGAGCAACAAGTGTAATGATAACAGCTTTAGCAAATGGAGCAAAGGCAGTATATCCATATCAAGATATTGAAAGTGTATTAGAAAATTCAAAAAAATCTAAATCTTTTATATTAGGTGGAGAAAGGAAAGGTTTAAAAATTGAAGGGTTTGATTTTGGAAACTCTCCATTAGAATATACAAAGGAAGCTGTAAAGGGAAAGGATATATTTATGACTACTAGTAATGGAACAAGAGCTATTGAAAATTCTGCAAATGGTTCTAAAAAACTTTTTATAGCAGCTTTCTTAAATGTGGAAAGTGTAGCTGAAAAAATACTAAAGGAAAATGATGATACTGTGATAATTTGCTCAGGAACAGATAATAATTTCTCTTTAGATGATGCACTGTGTGCAGGAGAAATAATAAAAAGAGTAAAAGAGAAAAATAAAAATGTAAAGCTTACAGATATAAGCCTTGCTATGAAAAAATTAGCTGAAACATCACTTAGTATAGAAAACACTTTAGAAGGAAGCAAGCATTTCGAATATTTAAAAACAATAGGTTTTCATGAGGATATGAGCCATTGTTTTACTATGGATATGTTTGATATAGTTCCAGAATATAAAAATGGAGTTATAACTAAATAACTCCAGCTAAAATAACACTTATAAATAATAAAACAGCTCCTATGTAACCTTTTACTGAAAGAAGTTCATCAAGGAATACGAAAGCAAAAAATGCTGAAAATACAGGCTCTAAAGATAAAATTATTCCAGCTTGTATAGCACTGGTATCTTTTAAGGCATATATCTGCATAATATAACAAACTGCTGTACAAAATATACCTAATATTATTATTACTCCCCATAATTTCATATCATGTGGAAATTTAAAAGATTCAGTAGTGAATGAGATAAGTCCATTCATAATAGCAATTATTCCCATTTGTAAAGCACCTATGGCTACTGAATCTGCATTTTTAGGAATCTGTTCCATAACTAATACTTGGAGAGCAAAAGCGAAAGCACAGATAATACATAATAAATCTCCTTTATTTATAGTCAACTGCTCATTTAAAGTTAAAAAAGCTATACCCATACTTGCCAAAATAACACTTACAAGCAATCTAAATTTTATTTTCTTTTTTAAAAAAATAACTGATATTACTGGAATCATTACTACAGAAAGGCTTATTAAAAATCCTGCATTAGAAGCACTTGTATATTTTACTCCAATGGTCATTGTGAGCACTGATATAAATGCTAAAATTCCTAATATAACTGAATATTTTAATGTTACTTTATCTGAGTTTAATATTCTTTTATGAAAGAATACAGCTGTCACTAAAAAAGCTGTTCCGAATCTTAGAGTAGTAAGATTAAATGGTTCCAATAAACCTATTCCTATCTTAGTTAGAAAATAAGTTGAACCCCAAAATAGAGCTACTAATCCTACAAAAAAATTCGCTCTTAACTGTCTGTTCATTTCTTCCCCCTATGTTTTTAATATTATATAGTCATTTTTAAAATTTTTTATAATAATTTTTTTCATTTTAGAATGCTTTCTCTAAACTTCAATATCCTCTTTGAAATATATATTTTATTTTATATTTTTATTAATACTGTTTAAAATATGCTTTCATTGGTCAAATAATTAATTATTAATAACATTATAATATAATATTAAATAATATGAAATACTATTTTTATTTTTCTTTAATATTGTTTAAAATATATTTTCATTATTGAAATGATACAAAATATTTTATCAATTATTTTAAAAGAATATAAAGATATCACTAATAAAAAATATAATATAATGTTTCTTTTTTCTTTAAAATTTATTACAATATAATAAAGAAATTTCAATTTTAGAAAGGAACAACAATGAATAATAGAAAAAGATATAATTCTTTAGATAATTATTTTAAAAATACTTTTGGAGAAAAAATATATAAAGTTTCATTAGATGGAGGATTTACCTGTCCAAACAGAGATGGGACTTTAAGTACTGAAGGGTGCATATTCTGTAGTGAAAGTGGCAGTGGTGATTTTGGTGGAAGCAGAAAATTATCTATTAGTGAACAGATAAATGAACAATTAAAACTTATAGAAAAAAAATTTCCTTCTGGAAAAGTCATAGCTTACTTTCAAAATTTTACTAATACTTATGGAAATGTTGAATATTTAAGAAAAGTATATTATGAAGCTTTAGCTCATCCCAGAGTTATAGGGCTGGCTATTGCTACCAGACCAGACTGCTTAGAAGATAATGTAATAGAATTATTGGATGAAATAAATAATAAATATTTTTTATGGATAGAGCTTGGACTTCAGACTATAAATGAAAAAGTTGCAGAAGTTATCAATAGACAATATCCTTTAAAAACTTATGAAAAAGCAGCAGAAAAATTAAAAAAACATAGTATAAAATTTGTTACTCATATAATTATAGGGCTTCCAGGAGAAAAAGAAGAAGACTCTTTAAATACAGCCATATTTTCTGAGAAATGTGGGACATGGGGTATAAAGTTACATTTACTGCATATTATAAAAAACACTGAATTAGAAAAATATTATAAGGCAAATGAATTAAAAATACAAAAAAAAGATGAATATGTGAAAAAAGTAGTTAAAATATTACAAAATATATCGTATAATATAGTTATACATAGATTGACAGGAGATGGAAATAAAGATACACTGGAAGCACCATTATGGAGTCTTAATAAAAGAGATGTTTTAAATAGTATTGAAAAAGAAATGAAAATGGGAAATTTATACCAAGGGGGAACTGAAATTTAAAGGGGGCGTTTTAAAATGGGAGTAATTATTAAATTAAATGCTATGAAAAATCAACTTACATCTATAGAAAAGAAAATAGCTGAGTATATACTGGCGGATCCTGAAAGGATAAAGAATCTTAATACTTATGAAATTGCAAATAATTGTGATACTAGTCAAGCTTCTATTGTAAGGTTTTCAAAAAAACTTGGCTTTAAAGGATTTCCTGATTTTAAGCTTTCACTTAGTCAAGATATTGGAAATAGAAAAGCGGAATCGCATGTAAATATAATGCATGAAGAAATTAAACCTTCTGATACTTTTGAAATAATTGGTAAAAAAGTAGCTACTGAAAATACAATGGCAGTAAATAATACTTATGAGATAACAGATTTTAAAGAATTAGAAAAAGCTGTAAAGGTAATATCTGGTGCCAGAAAAATTATGCTTGCTGGAGTAGGGTTTTCTGGAATAGTAGCTAAAGATTTTCATTTTAAGCTTTTAGAATTAGGTAAAGAAAGTTTATTTGAAGCTGATACTCATATGCAGTTGAGTTGTTTAGCTACAATGAATGAAAATGATGTGCTTTTTGTAATATCTCATAGTGGTAAAACATTAGAAGTATTCAACCTTGTAAAAGCTGCCAAAAATAAGAAAATAAAAATAATTACATTAACAAGTGTAGTTCAAAGTCCTATACGGGAATTAGGAGATATAAAATTAAGCACAGTAGAAATGAAGAGCGATTTTAGAGCAACAGCTTTATCTCCAAGAATTTCACAATTAACAGTAATAGATATGATATATATAAAACTTATGCTTGAAAATGAAGACTTACAAGATTATATTTTCAAAGCTATTGAACTTGTGAAAGGTTTTAAGCTTAATTAATAAGGTTTTTTAAAATAGAATCATATGGAGGGTATCATGAGAGTTATCATAACAGAAAAAAAAGTTGGAGATTGGGCTGCAGTATATGTAGCAAAAAAAATTAATGAATTTAAACCTACAAAAGAAAATCCTTTTGTATTAGGACTTCCTACTGGTGGAACACCTTTAGAAATGTATAAAAGACTTATAGAGCTTAACAAAGATGGAATAGTTTCTTTTGAAAATGTAGTTACATTTAATATGGATGAATATGTAGGACTTACACCTGATAATGACCAAAGTTATCATTATTATATGTTTAATAATTTTTTTAATCATATAGACATAAAAAAAGAGAATATAAATATACTTGATGGAATGGCTGAAGATTATGAAGCTGAATGTCAAAGATATGAAGATAAAATAAAATCATATGGTGGAATTCATCTATTTTTAGGTGGAGTTGGACCTGATGGGCATATTGCTTTTAATGAACCAGGATCCTCACTTGCTTCTAGAACTAGAGATAAAGAACTTACAATGGATACAATAGCCGCTAATGCGAGATTTTTTGGTGGAGATATAAATGCAGTTCCTACATTAGCATTAACTGTGGGAGTAGGAACAATACTTGATGCCAGAGAAGTTCTTATTATGGTAACTGGTCTTAATAAAGCGAGAGCACTTCATTATGGAGTAGAAGAAGGAGTTAACCATATGTGGACTATTTCAGCTCTGCAATTACACAGATGTGGAATAATAGTTTCTGATGAAGCAGCTTGTGCTGAATTGAAAGTTGGAACTTACAGATATTTTAAAGATATAGAAAAAAATAATCTAGATACAGACAAAATACTGGCAGATTTATATAATACTAAATAGTTTTACAAATATTTATGATTAAAATTCTTTAATTTATAAAAGTAATTTCAATTGAAGAAATGGGCTTGAAATTTTTTAAAATTTCAGGTCTTTTTTTATTTTTTTTTAAAGGAATTCTCTCTAGACTGTTGAATAATAATATATAAGAGTTTATTAGTAATGTAATATAAATTGGAGGTAAGAATTATGGTAGAAGCTATGAAAGCAATGCAGGAGAACATGAAAACATTAAGTAACAATACAAAAGACATAACTAGAGCAATCGAAAGTCTTAGAGAAGAAATGGATGCAGTAGATGTATATAATCAGAGAGCAGAACTTGCTACTGATGAAGAATTAAGAAAACTTATGATACATAATAGAAATGAAGAATTAGAACATGCTGCCATGATAATTGAATGGTTAAGAAGAACTATTCCTGAATTTGATCATGAATTAAAAGATTACTTATTCACAGAAGGATCATTGGAAGATATTGAAGAACAAGCTACCTCTGGAGATGGAGCACAATCTTCTTCTTCATTAAAAATAGGAAATTTAAAATAATTGGGAGGTTATATATATGGATTTTTTAAAAAGAGAATTAGCACCTATTACAGCTAATGGATGGAAAGAAATAGAAGAAAGAGCAACTGCAGTATTATCAAAAGAATTATCAGCTAGAAAATTTGTAAGAGTAACAGGACCATTAGGAAGAGAAGTAACATCTATAACTACAGGAAGAATGGATGTAAAAACTAAGGATGATATTAAATATGGAGTATATAAAGTACAGCCCCTTACTGAATCTAGAATATGTTTCCCTTTAAGCAGATGGGAATTAGATAATATTGAAAGAGGAGCAAAGGATGTAGACTATACTTCTTTAGATGAGGGAGTAAGAAAGGCTGCTAAATTTGAAGAGGAAGCTATATTCAAAGGACTGGAAGAAGGACAAATAGAAGGAATATATAAATCAAGCAGTTATGATACTTTAGATTTTGGAAAAACTGCTGATAAAACTTTAAAGGTTATCTTTGAAGGAATACTAAAATTAGATGCAGCTTTCGCTAAAAAACCTTATGTTCTAGTAGTAAGTAATGAAAAATGGTACTATCTAAATACAATAGTAAAAGAATATTCATTACCTGAAAAACTGGAAAAGATACTAGGTCATAAAATAATAGTAAGTAAATCAATAGATGGGGCTATACTCCTTCCATTTGATGATGAAAATATTGAACTAATAATTGGTGAAGATTATGCATTAGGATATCAAAACCATAATGAAAGTGTTGTAGAGTTATTTATAACTGAAAGTTTTTCATTTAGAGTTTTAGATCCAGCATTAATAGTATTATTTAAATAATAGATTAGAGCTAGAATAGAAATGTTCTAGCTCTTTTATTTTTTGAATCAAAATGTTATAATTTAATCAATCAAAGTAAAGCAGGAGGAATTATGTCAAAAATTTATAAAGTTTATCAAATTGACTCTTTTTCAGATAAAAAATTTTTAGGTAATCCAGCAGGAGTAGTTTATAATGCTGATGGATTAAGTGAAAAGGATATGCAGAAAATAGCTAGAGAATTAAATAATTCTGAAACAGCTTTTATTTTTTCATCTGATTCAAAAGAATATGATATACATGTGAGATTTTTCACTCCTTTAAAAGAGGTTCCTATTTGTGGACATGCAACTATTGCAGCTCATTATGTTATTGCTTTAGAAAGGAAAATTAAAGAAAATACTTGTATCAGGCAAAAAACAGGTGCTGGAATCCTGCCAGTTGAAATAGAACCCAAAAAAATCGGATATAATATTACCATGATTCAAGGAAAAGTAGAGTTTGGAGATATTATAGAAGAAAAAAATTTAGGAAGATTAGTTTCTGCTTTAGGTATAGATAATAATGACTTAATAACAGAAGCTCCAGTACAAATAGTTTCAACAGGACATTCTAAAGTAATGATAGGAATAAAAGATTATAAGCAGCTTCATAATTTGAAACCTGATATGAAAGAACTCAATAAATTGAGCAACATTATAAATTGTAATGGATATTTTGTATTTACTTTTGACAGTGATGAAAAAGATATTCTTTTGAAAGGAAGAATGTTCGCGCCAGCTATAGGTATAGAAGAAGATCCAGTTACAGGAAATGCAAATGGACCAGTAGGTGCATATATAGTCAAGTATGAACTAGCTAAATTTAAGGAGGATAATTTTAAATTTAGTGCCAAACAAGGGATGTCTATTGGTAGAGAAGGAAAAATAAATGTAAATGTCCACATAGAAAATAAAGAACCAGTGAAAGTTGAGATATCTGGAACTGCTGTAGTAGTTTTTAAAACTACAATAGAATTATAAAATATTTCTGATTTTTTTGAAATATCAAATTGTTTTAAATTTTTTAATTAAAAATTATTGCTGATATATGAAAATAAAAATCTAAGTTTTGATTAAAATTTTGTTTTGAAGCAATTTTCAAAAATGAACCTATAATTTTTATTAAGAAAAATAAAAAATGTTTATAACTTTAAGAAAATATTTTTTATAATTATTTGAAAGAAATAGATAGGGAGAAAATTTATTTGTTTTTTAAATAAAACTATAGGACTTTTTTAAAAATATAATTAATGAGAAAAAATAAAAAAGAGATATCTTTTTAAATGAAAATTTCTTACTGAGTAATCAGAAAATTTTTGATATCTCTTTTTATTATAAAAAACTCATAAATTATTTAAAATAATTTTTATTTTATTATTTCGGATAACTAAACCACATATAATGTTAATTATATGCTGAAAAATTATTTAAATAATTTTAATTAAAATAATAATAAATTATTCTCTAATTAATTTGTTAAAATAAGATAATTTTTTATAAATTATGTATAAATATTAAGCTTATATTGTAATTTAGGTTAAAAATGAAATTATTTAAGAAATTATTTGTTTATAAATAAATTTCTTGAAATTTTTTATTTTTTTCTTAATTTAAATTATAAGACTATTTTTTTTCATCTATATCTTCTAAAGAAGAAAAGACAGGAAGTTTTTCTAAAACTCTTTTTTCTAAAATTGATTTAGCATTTATATATACTTCTGTTACTCTTGTATCAGCATGACCAAGAAAATCTCTTATTTCTAAAATATCTGCACCATTAATAGAAAGTTCTGTAGCAACAGCATGACGTACATTATGTGGACTGATATCTTTTCCTATTAGTTTGCCCATATTTTGTACAAGATCATAAAGTGCTCTGTAAGAAAGTTGAGTGTTTTTTTCTGTTGAGCTGCTAAAAACATACTGTTCTTCTATCTTGGTATCATCTATATTATACAATGATTGAAGATATCCCTTATACTCCTTTAATTTTTGGATAAGAATATTATGCACAGATTTATATTGTTCACGACCACTTTTAGTTTCTTCCAATTTTATATAATAGTTCCCTTCTCTTTCTAAGATATGCTTGAATTTAAGATTGATTAATTCTTGGCTTCTCATTCCAGTATAAAATAATGTATATAAAATATTTACATTTCTGTAGTCCTTTTCTCCATTTATTTGATATTGTCCTATAATTTTTTTTATATCCTCAAAAGATAATTTAAGTACATTATCAATATTTCTTGATACTTTAAAAAGTTCTACATATTTAAACGGATTTTCATAACCATTTTTTTCCATCTCTTTATATAGAGATTTTAATGAAGAAATTATCTTATTTATAGATGTTTTTTTTAGTTTTCTCTCTTCTACCAAGCAGGCGATATAGTCTTCCACATCTTGTTTTTCTACATCTTTCATCAGCTCGATTAACTCTTCTGCTCTTATATTTTCTTCTCCTTCATATACAAAGTTTAGAAAATCTTTGAGGTAAAACATATAATCTTTAAGGGTTTTTTGAGAACGATATATTTCGAATATACTTTTACGTTCCTCTTTATTTCTTTTTTTTCTTCTGCTGACTGCTATTCCTGCTTCTTCTCTTTTTATTATATCCATTTTTACCTCTTTTAAAAAGTCCTATTAAAAAAATTAAGAAAATTATATGATGTCTTCTGAATTTATCTCTTTTACTTCTCCAAGTTCTAGATTATCTAAATTTAATTTTCCGAATGATATTCTTTTTAAAAATACCACTTTATTTCCAACTGCTTCCAGCATTTTTTTTACTTGGTGAAATTTTCCCTCTTTTATAGTTAGATGTATTTTATTTGAATCTACCTTTGATGCTTTTGCTGGCATTGTAATATAACCACCTATATCTAATCCGTTTCTTAATTTTGTTAAATCATCTTCTAAAATATCTTTTTCAAGATCAGCATAATAAGTTTTTTCTACATGACTTTTTGGAGATAGCAGTTTATGATTTAATGCTCCATCATTTGTCAGCAGCAAAAGTCCTTCAGTGTCTTTATCCAATCTTCCTACAGGAACTAGATCTTTCTTTATTACCCAATCAGGCAGCAGCTCCATAACTGTTTGTTCACTATTGTCCTCTACAGCTGTTATATATCCTGCTTTTTTGTTTAATATGTAGTATCTGAATTTTTTATATTCAAGTTTTTTTTCTTGATAAAAAACTTCATCTGAATTTTCTTTTATATTCATTTGCGGATTATTAGCAATTATTCCATTTACAGTTATTTCTCCTGTTCTGAGGATTTCTTTTACTTCTCTTCTGCTTCCCAGTCCACATTCTGTTAAAAATTTATCTAATCTCATTTCAATGTTCCTCCAGTTAACCATTCCTAATTAAATACTAACATATTATTTGACAAGTTTCAAATTTCCTTTTAAAATCTTTCTATAAATGTTATAATTTATGCAAGATTATTTTGAAAAGATAGGAGATTCAGAAACAATGATAAACTTTACTAAAATTGATGAAATGATTGAAATAATAGAAAATAACCAGATTCCAGATGACATGACATTTAATGATTATGTCTGTGAATTTTATAATGAAGTAAAAACTATTCCTTTATCTAAATATCTTAGAAGTAAAGATAAAGTCAAAAGACTTCCCAAAATAATGAATAGTAAAAAAGCTGGGGAAGTTATCTTGGCTAGTGAAAAAGATGAGGAAATTAAAACTTTTTTGAAAAGAAAAGGTTATAAAGAGATACCTCAGCTTGATTATAAATCTATTATGCTGTTAAGAAAAACAGATTTACTATCTAACTGGAAAAAGGTATTGCTTTTCTTTGAAGGAGAAGGAACAGTTGAAGAAATAAACAGCTCTACGAGACCTATCCTTTTACCACAGGAAGTAGAAAAACTGGAAAGTTACATAAAAGAAGAACTTAACATTAATGAGCAGGAGCTTAATTGGCTATTGAGTAAATTTGAAAAAATGCAGAAAAATAAGATGATTTTAAAATCATTACAGAAATTATCAAGATAAAAAAAGAGGATAACTCACAAATAGAAATATAATTTTAGTAATTTAATAACTTCTAAAATTAAGTCTAAATTTGAGTTTTATCCTCTTTTAACTTTTATAATACTCTTTTTTTCTATTAATACTGTTTTTTAAATTATAGCAGTCATTTATATGTCCTATTTGATGTCTAGTTCCAGGCATAAGTATTATTCCAGCAACATTCTTTTTTCCCCAGAAATCTAAGAGCCATATTGAATCAGGATGATCAGTGACTCCACCCTCATTCAATATTTTTTCTATACCCTTCTTTTCTGCTTTTCTTTTCATATCTTCAAATTTAAGCTTTGAAAATATTGATTGAGTTTGAGTACCCACAGCTTTTCTATATTCTTTTAACACTTCTATATCTATACTTTTGCTTAAGTTCATTATTTCATCATCAGTCATTGCATTTCCAGTATCATTAACAGATACCTTCATTTTTTTCTGCCATTCCTTATTATAAATCTGTTCAGAATTACTTATAAGGATATTCACAGTTAAATCTTCTATTCTTGTGATATGCCATATGTTCCAAGCTATTGTCACATCTTTGGCAGTTGGCATGATTGAAAAATCTTTTATATCAAGCATTTCCCATAATTGATTCATTAAAGTATTGTCATTATCAGAAAAATGAAGATATCTGTGCATGGATAGATAAAGATCTTTTGCTTTATCAAAAGTTTCTTTTTTTCCTATTAATTCTTTTAATTCTTTTTGCTGTATATTCCATTCTGATGCTATACTCATACATTTCTCCTTTTATATTCCTAGTTTCTGTTAACTTAAATTTATGTGAACTACTCCTAACCTTTTAAGGTATAATAATTTGCTCAAGATTATATATCCTCCCTAAAATGAAAGGAGCAG